>JBHHVO010000157.1:0-7623 GCA_046754365.1 Phycisphaerae bacterium
TGGGACAAGGGCATCCACCAGCGCATCAGCGTCTGGCGATACGCCGTTCGCGGCCCGCCGACCGTCGTGTTGAAAAACGCGATGTAGTTCGGCCACGTGGTGAGCGATACGGCGGCGTGTGCCGCGAGCATCGCGGGCACGGACCAGCGGGCAAGCCGCCGGGGGTGTCGAAGGAGGGACGCAGCGGCGCCCGCGACGAGGAACAGCACCGGGTAGATCGGCAGGATGTGCCGGTGTCCGATGTTCATCGGACTGGCCATGGATACGCAGAGATACACGACGAGGAGGGTCCATGCGGGGATCGTGTCATACGCCATGATCGTTGTGACCGGCGGGTCGTCGGCGCCGCGGGTGCCTCTGCGCCGGCGCGCGGCGTATGCGATGAGTGCCAGGATGATGACACCAAACAGCGGTAGCGGCGTCTTGACGAGCAGGCAATACGGAAAGAACGCGGTGAACCCGTGCATCGTGCGCCGGCCGTTGAGAAACGCCTGCCGGACGCGCGTCGAATTGATCGTATGCGCGATGCCGTACAGATACGCTTCGGGCAGCAGACGCAGGTCCAGCGCCGATGCGATAAGCGGGGCGGCGGCACCCGCACCCGCGAGCTCCTGGTCCCAACTCGTGCCGTCCGGCACGCGCTGCATGTAGACGCCGAACCGATCGCGACCCGGCTCGGCGTCGACCATCGCGTCGAAACGAAACCCGTACGCCGCCCAGATCAAACCCCACACGATGCACGTCTGAACCACAGCGACGCCCGCGAGCACGCGGACGCGCGCAACACGCGGCCCCACCGTCCACCGCTTTCCGAGCACGACCGGAAGCGGCGCACGGGATGCGACCCGCACGACCACCATCACGACCAGCATCGGCAGGATGAGCAGCCCGGACATCTTCGCGAGCAGCAGGCCCGCGACGGCCAGCCCACCGGCCGCCACGCGCAACGCCGTCACCCGCTGCAGCACGGACCACGACGCGCATACCGCGAGCGTAAAGAACAGCGCGACCGCCATATCCGTCGTCACCAACGCGGCGTGTGCGAGCGTTGTGGGGCTCAGTGCATAGAGCACGAGCGACACGAAGCCGCCCGCCGTTCCGAAGAGTCGCTTGGACCAGAAAAAGACCCCCAGCCCGAGCGCCGCGCTGAGCACGACGATCATGAACCGGCTCGCCCCCAGCATGAACGACAGGTCGTTGCCGAGGGTGAACAAGAACGCCCGGCCGAGCGTCCATTGATCCGATCCCCACCAGGCGGGCTGATCCAGCGGCGGAAATGCCAGGTCCGCGGCCATGAGCGGTAGGGCCGCCCAGAGCTCCGCGAGCGGGGGATGCTCGGGTACGAGGCGAAAGTCGCGCGTTGTCCAGTAGCTGTAGCCGGCCGTCAGGTGTGCGACTTCATCGTATGTGACCGACTTACGCGTGGACGCGCTGAACGCGAGCGCGGCGTGCGCGATGAGCAGGAGCGCCACGATCGGCCATACGCGGTGCCCCCGCACCGGTGCGATGGTCAGGCCCGGACCCTGCGCGGCGGTCGATGCCGCGGCGGGTACCTGGGTCGACTCACTCGCCGCGGCGGGGTTCGATCGGTTGTCGGGCGTTCGAGGCGACGCAGTGACGGGTGTTCGTGGCGATCCGGCGGCCAGGGCGGCGGAAGCGGGCGCCGGCGCGGGCGGTGTCGATCCGGTTGTCGGTGTGGACGTTGTTGGGGTTGCCGCCGGCGGGTCGTTGCACATGGCTGGTTCGATCGTGGTACGCCTGCGCCATCGACTGTGACAAGGCGTTCCGCCCGGACGCGATCCTTCGGGCGCGGGGCGCAACCTCACGCAACGTACCCTCAACATGCCTCGTCCCGCGTCGGGCGGGCGCGGGGCCGCGGCGCACGCGCGATGCGGAGTCGTCCGTCGCGCTGTAGGATGATACAGGTGGCGTTGCGAGACGAGCAACACACAGCGTCACGTGATGCGCGGTATCGCGATTCCGGAGGTAGGCAGCCATGTTGCTGAAACCTGATGTGCGGGTTGGCGCGGTGCGCGCCGCTCGCGTTGGCAGCGTGGGTATCGTCGCTGTTGGGGCCGCGGTCTGCGCGGTCGCGGCGCAACCCGCGGCGAGGCACGCCGCGCCGGCGGACGTGGCGATCGTCAACGCCAGTATCTGGACCGGCGCCCCGACCGATCGCGCGGCGGGGCGTACGGTGTCGGCGCCGGTCGCGCTGGCCGTGCAAGGGCAACGCATCGTGGCCGTCGGCGACGCAGTGTCGGTGCGGGCGCGGATTGGTCCCAAGACGCGCGTGATCGACGCCCGGGGGCGGCGCGTGATCCCCGGCATCACGGACAGCCATACCCATATGGTCAGCGGCGGGCTGCAGCTCGGGCGGCTGCACCTGCGCGACGTGCGGAGTCGCGACGCGTTCATCCGCGCGGTCGCCGACGAGGCGAAGACCAAGGCCCCGGGCGCGTGGGTCATCGGCGGGCGGTGGAGCGTCGAGAGCTGGGCGGATCCGCAGCCGCCGGACAAGGGCTGGCTCGATCCGGTCACCGGCGACAAGCCGGTGTTCCTGACACGCATGGACGGGCATCAGGCGCTCGTGAACTCGGCGGCGTTGCGGCTGGCCGGCATTGACGCGCGCGGTCCGGCCGACCCCGCCGGCGGCGAGATCGTGCGCGACCCGACGACCGGCGAACCCACGGGCATCCTCAAGGAGTCGGCGATGGGCCTCGTCGCCGCCCATATGCCGGATACGACACCCGCCGAACGGTACGACGCGTTTCGCCGGGCGATGCGACACGCGAACGCGCTCGGTGTCACGTCGGTGCATGATATGTGCTCGCTCGCCGATCTCGACGTGTTCCGCCGGGCGTACAAGGCGGGCGAGATGACGGTGCGCGTCAACGCGTACCTGAGCGTGTCGGATTGGGCAGCGCATGTCGACAAGCTCGACGGCTACGGGCTGCACAACGCCATGGTGCACCTGCACGGATTCAAAGGCTTTATGGACGGTTCGCTCGGTAGTCGCACGGCGTACATGCGCGCGCCCTACCGCGACGCAACCGCCGAGACGCGCTACCCACGCGGGCAACTCAATGACATGGCCGATCCGCCCGAGGCGTTCAAGGCGCTCGTGGCGATGGCGGACGGGCATGGGGTGCAACTCGCGGTGCACGCGATCGGTGACGAGGCGAACCATCTGCTGCTCGACGCGTACGCCTATGCCGCCGGGCGCAACGGCGCGCGCGACGCGAGACACCGCGTTGAACACGCCCAGCACCTGCTCATGCCGGACATCCCGCGATTCGCCGCGCTCGGCGTTGTGGCGTCGATGCAACCGTTCCACAAGGCGGACGACGGACGCTATGCGGACGAGGCGCTGGAGCCCGAGCGGCTCGCGGGGTCCTACGCGTACCGGCAACTGCTCAGCGCCGGGGCGCTGCTTGTGTTCGGCAGCGATTGGCCCGTCGTGACGATGGATCCCTTCGCCGGCATCGACGCCGCCGTCAATGCCAGGACGCTCGACGGCAAGGTCTGGCTGCCGTCGCATTCGATCGGCGTCGAAGCCGCGATCCGCGCGTACACCGTGTCACCGCAACACGCCGTCCACCGCGAGCGGCGCCTCGGCACGCTTCAGGTCGGCAAGCTCGCGGACCTCGTGATCCTGTCGGCCGACCCGCTCACCATGCGCCGGGAGAACGTGGGTGCGGTCCGCGCGGTCCTCACGATGGTAGACGGCCGGGTCGTGTTTGAACGGGAGGAGTGATGGATCGCGCGTCCGCCGGCGCGCATCGTGGGGCGCGGCGTATGGAATCGGAATCGGCGCGCGACGCCCGCTGTTTCTCGATCATGCCCGCGCCGAGCGCGTATCCGCGCTCGTATGGCGATTCAGGAATCATGACGTTCTCCTGATCCGAACCGCGATCGTCAGGGAGCGATCGCGAGCGTGCCCGATCGTGTTTCCTCCCTCACGGTCGTTGGTTCGGAAAAATGCCATGTCGATGCATCACGGCGCCAGGCATCGACCTACACACTCAACCACCCGATGCCGATGTTGTACGCCGCGTGGCAGCCGGCGGCGGGGCCGTAGCCGCGGAACCAGAAGACGACCGCGAGATACGCCCCGGCGAGCGTACGAAACGCGAACTTGCCCGCCGTGAACGGGTCGCTACCCAGCGGCGGGTGATGGTGGGCCGCGAAGACGATGGAGGAAAGGACGATCGCCGCCACCGTCACCCACCCGCGCGGTAGATGCAGCACGTCCGTTCCGATCATCATCACGACGGTGATGAACACGAGCCGGAACACGAGTTCCTCGTAGACGCCGGCACCGACGCTCAGCGCGACATCCTGCAGCGACGCCGCGTGCAGCACCGACCCGAGCGGCAGCCGTCGGCTCAGCACGATGAGCGGCACCGCGAGCACCGCGGCCTCGGCGTACATGAGCAGTACCCGGCTGACCCGGACGCGCCACCGCTGACGTGACGCAAGCTGCGTCGCCAGCAGCATGACCACAACCGTGAGTGGTGGCGCCCACCCGCCCCCCAACCGCCCGAAGAGGTCGAAGAAGAGCTGAATCAGATCGTTCGCGATGACGCGTTGTCCGCCCGCGCGCGATACGACCTCGTACAGCACGATGAGCGGCAGCAGGAACACGAGCGCCTCGAGCGGACATGCGAGGATGCCCCGTGCCTGGGCCGTGTCGCGTGTCTGTTGTGGCCGCGCCATGGTGGTCCTATCCTGCTCACTTCGGCGGCCGTTGCAAGCCGCCGGTGGACCGGGTACCGCCACCACACGCGAAATGCAGGGCATGAAGAGACGCCGCTCGAAGGCCAGAACACTCGCCGAAATCCACGACCGGCTCCTCGCCGCGTTCGGCCCGCAACATTGGTGGCCGGCGGACACACCCACGGAGGTCGTCATCGGCGCGATCCTCACGCAGAACACGGCCTGGCCCAACGTCGAGCGCGCGATCGCGAATCTCCGGGAGGCCGGTCGCCTGACGTGGCCGGCGCTGCACCGGCTATCTGAGCCGAGCCTCGCCGAACTCATCCGCCCGAGCGGCTACTTCAACGTCAAGGCCAAGCGGCTCAAGGCGTTCGTCGACGTCGTGTGCAACGGATACGGAGGCCGACTCGAAGGGTTGCTGTCGGGTGAGCTTGACGTCGTTCGCAACCGGCTGTTGGCGATACATGGTGTCGGTCCGGAGACGGCGGACTCCATCCTCCTCTACGCGGGCGGCAGGCCCACATTCGTCGTCGACGCGTACACGAGGCGCGTCTTCAGCCGGCATTACCTCGTGCAGGAAGACGCCGACTATGAAACCATGCGTGGTTTGTGTCAGCGGTCGCTGCGGCGCGACGTCGGGCTCTACAGTGAGTACCACGCGCTCATCGTTCGTGTCGGCAAGATGTATTGCGGTCCGCGCGCGCGGTGTGACGGCTGCCCCCTCGCCGCGATGCCCCATCGCACGTAACATCGACGACGCTCGGGCGGGCGACTGACGGTACACCACAGGGTCGTCACAACCCCTACCGCAGGCATCTTGCCTGCATCGTCATCACCGCGCGTGCCGGCTTGAAACCTGTGTAACCAGTGACCTTGCCCTGGCCTGCTACGGACGGTTGATGCGGTCGATGAGCCTGCGCAGACCGCCCACGGCCCGGCGGTTGAAGCTGAACACGAGCCGGGGCTTGTCCGGGAGCGCGCCGTCTTCCTCGTCGAGCGGGTGCTCAATCTGGACGAAGCGCCCCTCGGTCAGGATGTGGTGGAACGTATCTGTGAGCTCGAGCAGTGTATCCGTCGGCAGCGCGTGGTTGAGCCGCAGCACCATCTGATCGCCGACCCAACGGGACGAGTGGTAACACCGGTAAAACGCCGCGATATGGTCTACGGCGTCGCGCGCACTATCGGTTACGTGGAACAGGTCCATGTCTTCGGGGTCGATCATGCCGCTCCCCAAGAGCTGGGACTCCACGTAGTTTCGCCAATGTACCCAGTAGTCACCGCCGGGTTGGTCGCAGAGCACGATCGGCGTCGGAACCGTCTTGCCCGTCTGCACGAGCGTCAGGGCCTCGAAGCCCTCATCCATCGTGCCGAACCCGCCGGGAAACAGGATGATCGCATCCGCCTCCTTGACGAACATGAGCTTCCGCGTGAAGAAGTACTTGAACGTCACGAGCTTCGGGTCGTCCGCGATGAATGTGTTCGTCGCCTGCTCGAACGGCAGGCTGATCGCGACGCCGAAGCTCGCGGCGCGGCTCGCCCCGTGGTGCCCGGCCCGCATGATCCCGTCACCGGCACCGGTGATCACCATCCACCCCTTGCCCTGGATGAGCTCCGCGAACTTCCGGGCCTCATGGTAATGCGGGTGATCCGGCGGCGTCCGCGCCGAGCCGAACATACTTACCTTGCGGATCGCGGCGTACGGCGCGAACACCTTGAGCGCGTACCGGACCTCTTTCAGCGCCGCGTTGAGCATCTTGAGATCCCCGCGGTCCGCGTTGTCCGCCGCGAGTCGGCACACCGTGACCATCATCTGAAACAGCAGATCCTCGTTGTCGCACGCCGCGAACCTGCTGATCAGATCACCGATTGCCTCGTTGCGGTCGCGTCGCCGGTCCACCATGGACGCCGCTTCGCTCGATTTGCCCGATCCGTCCGATTCGTTCATGCCATCATGGCTCCATCCGCCTCCACCGCGGCGCGCCCCACTTGCTAGGCACGGCCAATCGCCCACGTCGCGTCGCAGACGCCTACGCATCAAAACCGCCTCCAGACAGGGGCGTCACCAGACCGGCCGGGGACCCCCATGCTCCGCGGGACCGCATGCTCCCCGCCGTACGTGATCCAGCGGCCGCCGGTCGTCGAGAACGCCCCGGACGCTAGCAGCGACGGGCGGCCGACGCGTCAGGCCGGCGATCCATACCCCACCTGAACGATCACGAACCCCCCGCGGACCGCCCCGGGCGTCGCACCGACCGCCATCGACCCTTGCTGTGTCACGATTCTAGGTACGGCTCGATCTGCAGCTCCATAACAATTTCGTCGTGAATCGCGATGCCTCGCTCGCCGAACATCGGGATCTCCGGCTTGATCTTGCGGGCCTCATCCACGGCCCCGACGTTCACCGCAACGAGTCGAAACCCAAGCCGTTGGTAGAACCCGATCGCCCGGAGGTGGTCATTCGTCGTCGTGAGCCAGATGCGGCGGCAGTTGCGCTTCCGGGCCGTCTCGATGCTCGCGAGGATCAATGAGGTTCCGATGCCCCGTCCCTCCCGCGTGCTGTTGAGCGTGAGGATCTCCATCCCGTCGCCGTCGATGTGCCACGTCAACAGCCCGACCAGCTCCCCGTCCTGCCGCTCCACAAACCCTGATTCGGTGTGCGGGTAATACGCCACGCCGCGGCTCATGATCTTGCGGCTGTGCCAGTATCGCTCGATGAACTGAGCGACCTCCTCCCGCTCGCTGTCCTGGATCGGCGTCCGCGACATGATGTTAGGAGTTGTACCGCCTGTCGCCGCTCGACGCCAGCGCCCCACTCGGCGGGGGCGCGTCAAGTCAACGGGCGAGCGCGAGCCCGGCGTCGTCGGCCCCGCCGTCGGTGTCCAACGGGGGCGTCGCTCCCCGACCCGT
>JBHHVO010000158.1:0-7604 GCA_046754365.1 Phycisphaerae bacterium
CGGTTCGGCGGAACGGGGCGAGGTGTTCGTCGATGATCCTGCGGGCGCCCTGGCGGGTCACCTCGGCGATGGCCGGGTCGTCGGTGTGCAGCCGGACCAACGCGGCGTTGCGGCCGGACGAGTGGACGCCCGGCTGAGGTTCCTTGTCGACCACGAGCACACGCACGTCGCGCCCTTCGGTGTCGCAGCGTCGGCGGAGGTGGTACGCCGTCGACGCCCCGGCCAGGCCGGCCCCGATGATGAGCACATCAACGTCCATGCGTGCACATGGTACCCGCGGATCCCCGGCGGCGTCTGTCAAATTGGCACGTCACGGATCGTCGGCCCGCGGCGTCTGCCAAGCTGGCAGGGCGGGTCGCGCGCGTGGCCGCGATCGATGTGGTGTAACTTGTTTTGCGACAAACGGTTACGCATTCGCGATCGACGCGGCGCCGGTGGCGCGGGGATTGCACTGACCCGACCGGGTACCGGCGCTTACGGGCGCGCCGCGGCGCGATGCGTGCGGCCGGCGCTCGCTCAACGACATTGGTTTTTTTGGGAGACGGCACTCATGGCGGTCAAGCAACTGGCATTCGAGCAGGACGCCCGGCACGCCCTGCGCCGCGGCGTAAGCAAGCTCGCGACGGCGGTCAAGGCGACGCTGGGCCCGCGTGGGCGCAACGCGGTAATCGATAAGGGCTGGGGCGGCCCGGGCGTGACAAAGGACGGCGTCACCGTCGCCGAGGAAATCGAGCTCGTCGACAAATACGAGAACATGGGCGCCCAGCTCGTTAAGGAAGCGTCGAGCAAGACGAGCGAAGTCGCAGGCGACGGAACAACCACCGCTACCGTGCTCGCCGAGGCGATTTTCACGGCGGGACTCAAGAACATCGCCGCCGGCGCCGCGGCGAGCGCGCTCAACCGCGGCATCGCGATCGCCGTACCGAAGGTCGTCGACGCGCTCAAGGCGCAATCCCGTGCCGTCAAAACCGCGAAACGAGACGACATCGTCCAGGTCGCCGCGATTTCCGCCAACAACGACCGACGGATCGGCGAGCTCCTGGCCAACGCGTTCGAGAAGGTCGGCAAGGACGGCGTCATCACGGTCGAGGAGGGCAAGACCGCCGAAACCGACATCGAGGTCGTCGAAGGGATGCAGTTCGACCGCGGATTCCTATCGCCGCATTTCGTGACGGACCAGGACGCGGCCGAGGCGGTCCTGTCGAAGGCGTTCGTGCTCGTGCACGAGGACAAGATCTCATCCGTCCAAAAACTCGTGCCGCTGCTCGAGAAGGTGGCCAAGGCCAAGCGACCCTTGCTCATCATCGCCGAGGACGTCGAAGCCGAGGCGCTCGCGACGCTCGTGGTCAACAAGCTTCGGGGCATTCTCGAAGTGTGTGCGGTCAAGGCCCCCGGCTACGGTGATCGGCGCAAGGCGATGCTTCAGGACATCGCCGTCCTTACCGGTGGTCAGGCGATCATGAAGGACCTGGGCATCGACCTCGAGGGCGTCTCCGTCAGCGACCTCGGGCAGGCGAAGCGGATTCGCGTCGACGCAAACAACACGACGATCATCGAAGGCGCCGGCGCGACGTCGGCGATTCAAGGTCGCATCGCGCAGATTGCGGCCGAGATCGAGACCACCACGTCCGATTACGATCGTGAGAAGCTTGAGGAGCGTCGCGCAAAGCTCGTCGGCGGCGTGGCGCAGATCAACGTCGGCGCCGCGACCGAGACCGAGCTCAAGGAAAAGAAGGCGCGCATCGAAGACGCGCTGCATGCGACGCGTGCCGCGCTCGAGGAAGGCATTGTCGCCGGCGGTGGTGTCGCGCTCGTGCGCTGCATGAACGCCCTCGACGATGTACGGGCACGCGGTGACGAGAAGACCGGCGTCGCCATCGTCCGGGAATCGCTTGCGGCGCCCCTGCGGCAGATCGCCACCAACGCCGGTGTCGAACCGGGTGTCGCGCAGCACAAGGTGACCGCGGGCACGGGCGCGTTCGGCTTCAACGCCGAGACCGGAACGTACGGCGACTTGATCAAGGACGGCGTGATCGACCCGACCAAGGTCGTCCGGTGCGCGCTCGAGAACGCAAGCAGCGTCGCCCGCGTGCTGCTGAGCACGGATGTCTGCGTGGCCGACAAGCCCGCCGAAAAGGACGACGACGACATGGGCGGCGACGCAGACGGTATGGACATGATGTAGCGCGTCCTCCGTGATCGGGCGCGTGTGGGGACAATGGCATAGGTGGTGCGCTACGGGCCCTGAGCGGTGCGCGGGCGCACCAGATGCGACGGAGACGAGGCGACATGGCAACGGCAACGGCAACGAAGAAGAAGCTCAAGTTCCGTCCGATGGACGATCGGGTGCTGCTCGAGCCCAGCGAGGCCGACGAGAAAACCACCGGCGGCATCATCCTTCCCGATACCGCGCGCGAGAAGCCGCAGCGTGGCGTGATCCGCGCGACCGGGCCCGGGAAGCTGTTGGACAGCGGCCAGCGCGGTGCGCTGTCCGTCAAGGTCGGGGACGAGGTCCTCTACGGGAAATACTCCGGTACCGAGATCGAGTTCAACGACACGAAATACGTGGTGCTTCGTGAGAGCGACGTTCTCGCGATCGTGGACAAGTAGGCGGGCGCATGTTCGGACCGCGATCCGGGCCCGCCGCCACCCGGCGGCGCTACGCCCGGTCGCACCGCCGGCGGTCCGGCCGGTCGCGGCGCATGGCCTCTCGCCGTGCCACGCGACGACGATGCCGTCCGGCGTGAATCACTGGCTAGCATGAGGAGTCGGCAATGGCCAAGCAGATGATGTTCTCCCAGGACGCGCGCGGTGAGATCCTGGAAGGGCTAACGAAACTGGCGGGCGCGGTAAAGGCGACCATGGGCCCAACCGGGCGGAACGTGCTTCTCCAGAAGTCGTTCGGCGCGCCGCGCGTGACGAAGGACGGCGTGACGGTCAGCAAGGAGATCGAGCTGCCCGGCCCGTTCGAGAACATGGGCGCCAAGCTCGTCAACCAGGTGGCGTCCAAGACGAGTGACATGGTCGGCGACGGCACCACGACGGCAACCGTCCTCGCCGAGGCGATCTTCCGCGACGGGCTCAAGCATGTGACCGCCGGCGCGAACCCGATGGCGCTCAAACGCGGGATCGAGACCGCCGTGTCGGCCGCGGTCGACGCCATCACCGCCAGCGCGGTCAAGGTCAAGACGACGGCGGACCTCGAGAAGGTCGCGACGGTGTCCGCCAACGGCGACGCCGAGGTCGGAAAGCTTCTGGCTGAGGCGCTGGATCAGGTCGGCAAGGACGGCGTCATCGAGGTCGAAGAGGGCAAGTCCCTCGGCACCGAGAAGGAAGTCGTCGAGGGCATGCAATTCGACAAGGGATTCCTCTCGCCGTACTTCATGACCGATCCGGCCGCCCTCGAGTGTGTCTTGACCGACCCGTTGATCCTCCTGTTCGAGAAGAAGATTTCCAATCTACGCGATTTCGTGCCACTCCTCGAGGCCGTCACAACCGCCGGCAAGGCGCTGCTTGTAATCGCGGAAGATGTCGACGGCGAAGCCCTGGCAGGGCTCGTCGTCAACAAGATTCGCGGCATGCTCAAATGCTGTGCCGTCAAGGCGCCGGGGTTCGGTGATCGCCGCAAGGCCATGCTCGGCGACCTCGCCGTCGTGACCGGCGCGCGACTCATCAGCGAGGATCTCGGCATCAAGCTCGAGAATATCTCGACAAGCGACCTCGGCACGGCCAAAAAGGTCGTCATCACCAAGGACGCGACGACCATCATCCAGGGCGCGGGCAAGAAGTCGGACATCAAGTCGCGGATCGAGCGGATTCGCAAACAGATCGAGGACACGACAAGCGACTATGACCGGGAGAAACTGCAGGAGCGGCTCGCCCGGCTCACCGGCGGCGTCGCCGTCATACGCGTCGGCGGCGCGACGGAGATCGAGGTCAAGGAACGCAAGGACCTCGTCGACGACGCGTTCCACGCGACGCGGGCGGCCGCTGAAGAGGGCATTGTGCCCGGTGGCGGCGTCGCCCTGCTGCGCGCGATCGCGGCCGTCAAGAAATGCCGCGACCGCCAGCGTGGTGACGAGCGCGCCGGCGTAGACATCGTCGCGTCGGCCCTGCGCGCACCGACGCGGCAACTCGTCACCAACAGCGGTGGCGAGGGTGATGTTGTCGTCGAGCAGATCCTCGAGCACACGGGCAACTACGGCTATGACGTCCGCAAGCAGGCCTTTGGGGACATGGTCGACGCCGGCATCATCGATCCCGCCAAGGTCGTGCGCGTCGCCCTCGAAAGCGCGGCAAGCGTCGCCGGACTCATGCTCACCACAGAGGTCCTCGTCACGGACCTCAAGGACGACGACAAGCCCGTCGGCAAGGCCACCAGCTAACCCGGAACCGCGTTGGGGCACGGGCACGATGAGCCGAGGCGCAACCCGACGCGACCCGTTGCCCGCGCGAAACCGGACCGCGTCTGCACCGGCGCGGCCCGGTAAGACGCTGCTCGACACGCGCTGGGGGCGCTCGGGGCGGCCGTCGAAGCCGGTGGCGCCCTCCCGGGTCCGCCCCGGGCGCCGAGGTTCAAGACTGCAGGTGAATCCGGTCGATGCCAAGGGCGGGCGTTGCGCGCCCGCCCCTTGTTTTCGTCGTCATGTTGTCGTGGCATGCGGTGGCGGCGGCCGGCCGATACCGGTCGGCGGGCGACACCACACTTACTGAGGTTCGACGATGCCGCCAGGCCAGCGCGACTATTACGACGTGCTCGGTGTGTCGCGGGACGCCGACCCCGCCGAGATCAAAAAGGCATACCGACGGTATGCGCACAAGTACCACCCCGACCGCAACCCGGACGATCCCGATGCCGAGCGAAAGTTCAAGGAGGCGGCCGCCGCGTATGAGGTCCTCTCCGAGCCGGAGAAGCGGCAGCGATACGACCACTATGGCCACGAGGGACTCGCCGGCGCAGGCATGCATGACTTCTCGCATATGGATGTCGGCGACATCTTCTCCATGTTCGGCGACATCTTCGGCGGTGGCGGCGGGCGTCGGAGACGACGCGGTGCCGACCTTCAGGTCGGCGTCGAGATCACCCTGGCCGACGCGGCCACCGGCGTCGAGCGATCCATCGAGTTCGAGCGCCAGGACCTCTGCGCGACATGTCACGGCACCGGGTCCGCCCGCGGCGCGCAGCGCCAGGCGTGTGCCACGTGCGGGGGCTACGGCAGGGTCGAGCAGTCGACCGGCATGGGCGTACTCTTCGGCCGGGTCATCACCGCGTGTCCCACGTGTCGCGGGCGCGGCACCGTCGTCACAACACCGTGCACGGCGTGTCGCGGCTCCAGCCGCGTCATGAAACGCCGCATCGTCACGGTCCAGGTGCCCGCCGGCATTCACGACGGCCAGGCGGTCCGCGTGCGAGGTGAGGGTGAACCGGGTGAAGACGGCATGGAACGGGGCGACCTGCACTGCTACGTTCGCGTCAAACCGCACCCGTTTCTCGAGCGGCACGACAACGACGTCGTCTGCCGGCTGCCGATCGGCTTTACCGAGGCGTCGCTGGGTACGACCGTGGAGGTACCGACGCTCACCGGCAAGGCGGAGCTCAAGATCCCACGGGCGTCGCAGCCGGGGCAGGTGTTTCGCCTGCGCGGTCTCGGACTGCCGGACCTGCGCACCGGGCAGCGCGGCGACGAACTCGTGCAGATCAACGTCGAAATCCCCAAACGGCTCAACAAGGAGCAGGAGCGCCTGCTCCGCGAGTTTGCCAAAACCGAAGACAAGACCGTACTCCCGGAATCCAAGAGCTTTTTGGAAAAGCTCGTGGACTACATCGGCGGACTTGGGGCAGGGTAGCAGCCAACGATCGCGCGACGGCGGGAGACGTGGCGCGGCGAGTTGCAGACATAGGCGCACGGGCGGGCGGTGATCACAGCAGCCGGGGTTGTGGTCGGTGTAGACCGCGGCCTGCAACCGGCGCCGGCCGACGGTTTCTCCGAACCTGGACCGTGCGGGTGTGGCCGTTGGTGACACGAGCCTACCAGCGCGCCGAGAAAGTCAAGGCCGTACGTGTGGCACCGCACGCCTGCCGGTGAAAACACGCGCTTCCTGCGCGGGCCGCACGTTCTGCCATGGGCTGTTGCGGGTGTGGATGATGTCACGGGTGTGTCATGGCTTGACACGGACGGAACACGATGAAACGGAAACACCGACCCAAACACGACAAGCCGCATGATGCCGGGCCCGCACACGGCGATGCGCCCGCAGGCGTCGCCACTAACGGTGCGCCGGGCGATACAGATACCGCGCGGGCCGGCGCGCCGCACGGCCACGCGGACAGCGCCGACGTCCAGCCGGATGCGCCTCCCACCGCAGATCGGGGCGACCCGGCACGTCCGGTCGACCGAGCGGATGCACCAGGTGCGGCCGCCGCGCCGGACGCGCCGACCGGCGACGCCACCCGAGACACCCCGCCGAACCGGGACGCCGACCAGCACGAAGCCGACGACGCTGCCAACACCACCGCGGCGCTCACCGCGAGGATCGAATCGCTGGAAGATCGGTTGCTCCGCGCCCGGGCGGATGCCCAGAACATGCAGCGACGCGCGGCGATCGACCGGGCCGACGCGGTGCGATACGCCAACGCGGCCATCATGAAGTCACTCGTGGTCGTGTTGGACGACTTTGAGCGATCCCTGGCGGCCGGTCGCGACGCCGCCAACGTGGCCGCCGTGGTCGATGGAGAACGCCTCATCTTCGACAACCTGCTCAAGGCCCTGCGGGAGCATGGCATGGAGACCATCGACGCGTTGCACGAACCGTTCGATCCGGCGCTGCACGAGGCCATGATGATGCGGCCGACCGATGAACATCCACCCGGCACGGTCGTCGAGGAAATCGCAAGGGGATACCGGCTCCGCGATCGGGTCATCCGGCCGGCCAAGGTCGTCGTCGCGAGGGCGCCTGACGCGAACGCGGGCACCGCGGATACAAGCGACGGCTGACGCCGCCGGGGTCGCGGTGGTCTGCACGGGCGGGACCGACCATCGGAGTGTTGTATGCCAACGTACGAATATGAGTGCACGAAATGCGATCGTGTCTTCGACGTCTTCCAGCCGATCACGGCGAAAGTGAAGCGATGGATCGAGACCGACTGCAAGCAGTGCAAGAACCGGGCCCCGGTCCGGCGCCGCATCGGTACCGGCGCGGGCCTGATCTTCAAGGGGTCCGGCTTCTATCAGACGGATTACCGCAGCGAGAGCTACAAGGCCGGGCAAAAGGCGGAGCAGGAGGCGAAAAAGGACAAGTCCGACAAGTCCGGCAACGGCGACAAGGGCGACAAGAAGAAGACAGACGGCAAGTCGTCCGGCCGGGACAAGCCCTCCGGTCGTGACAAGACCACCGGCGGAGACAAGACCACCGGCCAATCGACCCCCGGCCCGGCGTCAAAGTCGGACAAGGCCGCATCGTAGGCGGTCCGCGCGGCTGCGGACACGTAGCCCCGCACCGACCATCGGTACGTGTTTGGCGCGTTTTTGGATTCCGCACGGGACCTACCATGTAGCGTCCGCCCCCCGTGGCGGACGTCGGCGGACGAGACGCCCTCGAAGTTC
>JBHHVO010000159.1:0-7600 GCA_046754365.1 Phycisphaerae bacterium
CTGCTGAGCCTCGTCCCCGGCACAGCACGCGGCTCGGCGGGAGCCTCGCCCTCCCTTTTCACACACGCTTTTTAGCGCGTCCGACCAGCCTCTTTCAGAGCCGCGCCGGTGAGGAACCGGTCCCGTTTTATGGGGGAACATCGCTCCCTTACAATCGCGGCTCCGCTCATCACGACGCTTCGGAAACACCCTCTTGCCGCGCCGACGGCGCGCGGGAACGGCTTGACAATCCACCGGGCAGGCGCGACCTTGCCGCATCGGAGGCTTTGATGCGTGTTTTGTCCGGGATTCAACCCAGCGGCAGGCTGCACCTCGGGAACTACCTCGGTGCGATGAAGCAGCACATCGAGCTGCAGCACGAGCACGAGTGCCTGTTTTTCATCGCGAACTATCACTCGCTCACGACGGTGCACGACGCGGCCACGCTCGCGGACCTGACGCGGGACGTGGCGCTCGACTACCTGGCCATGGGGCTCGACCCCGAAAAGGCGCTGTTGTTTCGCCAGAGCGACGTGCCGGAGGTGACGGAGCTCGCGTGGATTCTATCGACGGTCACAGGTCGGGGCCTGCTCGAACGGGCGACGTCGTACAAAGACAAGATCGCCAAGGGCATCGCGCCGTCGATGGGGCTCATGTCGTACCCGCTCTTGATGGCCGCGGACATCCTCATCTACCGCAGCGACGTCGTGCCGGTCGGCAAGGACCAGGTCCAGCACATCGAGATGACGCAGGACATGGCCGGGTACTTCAACAACACATTCGGTCGCGACGTCCTCGTGCGTCCGGAACCGAGGCTCAACGACGCGCTCATCGTGCCGGGCGTCGACGGGCAGAAGATGTCCAAGAGCTACGGCAATACGATCGACCTGTTCGACTCGGCCAGCGCGACCCGCAAGCGGATCATGAGCATCAAGACCGACAGCACGCCGGTCGACGCACCGAAGGACCCCGACCGGTGCAACGTCTTTGCGCTGTTCAGGCTGCTGGCGACCACGGACGAGACGGCCGAGCTTGACGCCGCATATCGCGCCGGGGGCATGGGCTATGGCGAGGCGAAGCAGCGCCTCGTGGTGGTGGTCGAGCGGCTGCTGGGGCCGGCGCGAGCGCGTCGCGCGGCGCTGGCGGCCGATCCGGACGCGTTGGAGGCGGTGTTGCGCCGGTCCGCGGCGAAGGCACGGGCGATCGCGCAGGGCGTGATGGCCGACGTCCGCGACGCTTGCGGCATCGTCACGGCGAAGGGTGCGTCCCGTTGAACGAGTACAAGGTCGCGCTTGACGTCTACAATGGTCCGCTGGACCTGCTCCTGTTTCTCATCCGGCGGGAAGAGGTCGACATCTACGACATCCCGATCGCACGGATCACCGCGCAATACATCGCGTATGTGGAACTGCTCGAGCGGCTCGATCCCGAGTCGGCGAGCGAGTTCCTCGTGCTGGCCGCTACGCTCATGGAGATCAAGTCCCGAACGCTCTTGCCGCGCCCGCCGGCGGACGAGGTGGAGGACGACATCGTCGACCCGCGCGTCGAGCTCGTTCGTCAATTGCTGGCGTACAAGACGTACAAGGACGCCGCGTATTCGTTGGAGTCGTCGGCGGTCGAGCAGGCGCGTCGACACGCCCGGCATCCCGTGCTGCCGCCGCTCCCGGAGGACGAGATCGAGCTGGAGAACCTCGAGATCTGGGACCTCTTCGACGCGTTCCGCCGTCTGCTGGAACAGACCGGCCGGGTCGGCGCCACCCATGCGATCCGCGCCGACGACACACCGGTGGCCTTGCATGCCGCGGACATTGTCGACTCGATCGAACGGGCCGGCGGGACGCAGCCGTTCACCGCCGTGTTCGCCGGGCGATCGCGGAGCGAGATGATCGGTCTGTTTCTCGCGCTGCTTGAGCTCGTCCGCCAACGGCGCATCCGTGTGAGCCAGGACCGACCGTTCGATGTCATCCTCATCCACCTTATCGATGCGTCGCCGATCGCCGACGCGCCGGCCGACGGCACCGGTGTGGACCATACGGACGCCGTCCCGCCCGACGTCGCCGGGATTGACGCGGATCCAGCGGCCGCCAAGCAAGCCGAAGCAGCTCACACCGAGCGGGACCGTACCGATGGGGTTCCCGCTGCCGCGGTCCGCACCGATGTCGACACGAACGCCGAGCATGCCAAGGATGTGGACCAAACGGATCCGGATCAACACAAGCCCATGCACGCGGAGCCGGACGATGGGGCGACGCAGCCCCATCGGTAAGCGCGTGTTCGAGGAGCCCTTTCCGAGCCGCGCTCGTCAGGAAGCGAGGCCGTTTCGACGACGAAACACGCGCCCCGACGGTCGCGGCTCGACCACCGCTTCCGTATCTTCAAACACACTCCGACGGGCCCGCAATGGAGCACGAGCATGACACACAGCGAACGCCTGGCGAACCTCAACCTCACGTTGCCCGATGTGGCCGCCCCCGTCGGGAGCTACGTCCCCGCGCTGCGGACCGGTCCGTGGGTCGTCACGAGCGGCCAACTCCCATCTCGCGATGGGCATGTCGTGTATCGCGGCAAGGTGCCGGAGAACGTGTCGATCGACGACGCGGCCGATGGCGCTGAGATCGCGGTGATCAACGCCGTAGCGGCCGCGGCGGCGGAGGCCGGCGGGATCGATCGCATCAAGCGGGTCGTGCGGGTCGGCGTGTTCGTCAACAGCAGTCCGGGGTTCCACGATCAGCCGAAGGTTGCGAACGGCGCGAGCGACCTGCTGGCCCGGGTGTTCGGCGCCGCGGGCCGGCACGCCCGCGCGGCCGTCGGCGTCGCGGAGCTACCGCTGGATGCAGCGGTCGAGCTTGAGCTGATCGTCGAGCTGGCGTGAGCGACGGACGCAACCCCCCGACATGATCCACCGCGTTGACCGCGGCGTGGGTGTGGGCCGATGGCTCGACGGCGCGTGGCGGCCTACTGGGTCGACGGCGCGCGCGCGGTCGTCGCGCGTGGTGGCCATGCGTGGGCCGTCGCCGATACGTGTTCCCGCTCGATGGTTGGTGCCTCGTCCCCGGCATTTGCGATGGCCGGTTTCAGTACTGGCGTCGTGCGCGGCGATCCGCGCCGATGTTGCAGGGAGATCGGTCCGTGCGCGGTTTGTCGTGTGGTGATTCTCCGCGGCTCGTGGTGGGGCTCCGTGTCGGCATTGTAACATTGGGAGCGGCCTTGTTACGCGGCGGAGCGTCGGTGACACGCGTGGGGGGCGTTTCAGCGTCGCGCGGGCGGTAAGAACTTGTCGCTGGACGGGGCGCCGGGTCATGCACGGTTTTCAATTGAAATGCCTGTTGTTATGATAGAACACGAGCCGAGAGTAACGCTGTCGACGGATCGACCGGAACGTCAGCGGCAGGACGCCCACCTTAGTTAATCGTAGGGTTTTCGATTGTCACGACGCGCACGCACGTACGCCGCGATGCGGCTCGGGTGCGGCGTTGCGGACCGATGGGGGATTCGATCACACCGGCTGTCGCGCGTCGGCGCGCCGCCGTTTCCGACTGAGCCCGTGTAACCGGTTACATCAATCCACCGGCATAAAGGAGTTGCTGTCATGAAAACGCGCTACCGAAGTTGCGCCGTGCCGCTCTGCATCTTGTTCGCGGTTTGTGCCACGGCCGTGACCCTGCCGTACGGACCACCCGCGCTTGCCGGCCAGGGTGAACCCGGCGGCAAGAAGAAGGACAAAGACAAGAAGAAGAAGGAGTTTCCGGACTTCAAGGACGTCGCGAAGGACTTCGAGAAGGTCGTCTCGACGGCCGACGGCCAGGCGAGCCTGTACACGCTCTGGACCCGCAAGAAGGACGGGCAGATGCTGGCGGAGCTTCCCGGCAACTTCGAGAAACAGCGTCTCTTCTTCGCGTACACGATCTCGGGCGGCATCACGACGGCGGGCGTGCAATACGCCGACCTGTATGCTCACTGGAAGCGGTATGACAAGCGTCTGGCACTGATCGAGCCGAATGTCGCGGTGCGGACGTCGGGCGACCTCGAGTCGAAGAAGGGGCGAGCGCGCGTCTACACCGACCGTGTCGTGCTCGACGTGCCGATCGTGACGATGGGCCCGGGCGGCGGTCCGGTGATCGATGTCGACGAGCTGCTCGTCGGGCAGGCGTCGAAGTTCTTCGGCTTTCGCACGAAGGGCGCCAACACGAAGCTCGCGACGATCGCCAAGGCCAAGGCGTTTCCGAAGAATATCGAGCTGGCGTTTGAGCTGCCGCTGCGGGGCGGCCGCATCGGCACGCTCGCCTACTCGATCAGCGTCCTACCGGACAAAACCGACTACAAACCCCGCAAGGCCGATGCGCGCATTGGGTATTTCACCACGACGCACCGCGACGTCGGCAAGCCGGGGGCGGATACGCCCTGGGTCCGCTACGTGAATCGCTGGCACCTCGAAAAGGCCGATCCCAAGCTGAAACTCAGCCCACCGAAACAGCCGATCGTGTTCTACCTCGAGCACACGACGCCCGTGCGGTATCGCCGATGGGTACGCGAGGGCGTGCTCGAGTGGAACAAGGCGTATGAGCGCGTGGGCATCATCAACGCGATCGAGGTGTACCAACAGGACGCCCGCACGGGCGCCCACATGGAAAAGGACCCGGAAGACGCACGCTACAACTTCGTGCTCTGGACGAATGCCGGCATGGGCTTTGCGATCGGCCCGAGCCGCGTCGATCCCAAGACCGGGCAAATCCTCGACGCCGACATCGTCATGGACGAGGGGTTCATCTCGAGCTGGGCCCGTGCCTGGAGGCAGTTGATCCCCCAGACGGCGATGGAGGGCTTTGGCCCCGAGACGCTTGCCTGGCTCGACAACCACCCGGACTGGGACCCGCGCGTCCTGCTCGCCCCACCGGCCGAGCGCTCCAACGTGCTGGCCGACCTGGCGATGAAGCGTGCGATGCGGGCGGCTGATCGATTCGCCGGCCATCCCGCCGCGAGCGCCGACCCATCGATGCTCGGTGACGATCGTTACGATGGTCTGGCCGGGCGGGTGAGCCAGATCAACGGTGCATGCATGCACGCGATGGCGAAATCGCTCGACGTCGCGCTGTTTCGCCTCGGGCCGGACATCTTCGCCGAACTCGCGCGTGGTGGGGACGACGATGACAACGGCGATGACGACGGTGATGACGATGACGACGACGGCAAAGACGAAGACAAGGAGCAGGAGCTGGACGGCGTCCCGGAATCCTTCATCGGCCCGCTGCTCAAGGACGTCGTGATGCACGAGGTGGGCCACACGCTGGGCCTGCGGCACAACTTCAAGGCGTCGAGCATCCGCACCGTCCAGGAGATCAACACCGAGGCCTACAAGGGCAAGGCCCAGACGGCGTCGGTCATGGACTACAACCCGATCAACATCAACGTCGACGACGGCCCCGTACAGGGCGACTACACGATGGTGACGATCGGTCCGTACGACCACTGGGCGATCGAATACGGCTACAGTTTCGAGAAGGACCTCAAGCCGATCCTCGCGCGCGTCTCGGAGGAGGACCTGCCGTACGCGACCGATGAGGACACGTGGGGGCCCGATCCCCTCGCGCGCCGCTTCGACTATGGGGCCGATCCGCTCGATTACGCCGATTCGCAAATGCGCCTCGTCAAGAAGCTCCGGACCAAGATCCTCGACCGGATGGTCAAGGAGGGTGACAGTTGGGCCAAGGCGCGGCGGGCGTATGAGATCCTGCTCGGCCGGCAGTTCGGGGCCGTGGCGATCTCCGCGAACTGGATCGGCGGCGCCCACGTCCACCGCGACAAGAAGGGCGACCCCGGCGACCGCGACCCGATCGAGGTGGTACCGGCCGAGAAGCAGCGCCGTGCGATGCGGTTCGTCATCGAGAACACGTTCCGCGACGACGCGTTCGGCCTGACGCCGGAGTTGCTCGCGAAGATGACCGTGGACAAGTGGTGGGACGAAGGCGGCTTCCGGGACATCTTCAACGATCCCACGTGGCCGGTGCACGACCGTATCATGGGCATCCAGGCCGCCGCGCTCACCATGATGATGAACCCGACGACGCTCAACCGTGTGTTCGACAACGAGTTCCGCACGCCCGACAAGGAGGATGCGATGACGTTGCCGGAGGTGCTGTTCGGCATCACGGACGAGGTCTGGTCGGAGCTCAACGGCACCATCACGGGCAGCTATACGGCCCGCAAGCCGCTCGTGTCGAGTCTGCGGCGGAACCTTCAGCGCGAACACCTCGAACGGCTCATCGACCTGAGCATGCTCGATTCCGGGTTCGGTGCGTCGGGCAAGGCGATCGCGACCCTGTGCTGCTTCAAGCTGCACGAACTCGTGGACCGGATCGACGGTGCGCTCGGCCAGAGCAGCGCCCGGATCGACCCGTACACGCTCGCGCACCTCGGGGAGGCCAAGGTCCGCATCCAAAAGGCGCTCGACGCGCAGTACGTCTACAACCTCGACGACATCCGGGTCAACGCCGGGGCGACGACGATCATCATCGGGCAGCCACAGGACGACCGGCGCCCGACACCGTGACGGCGACACCGCGCAGTCGACGTCGGTAGACATCAGACCCCCCGGGCCGCCTGCCCACCACGCGGCGGCGGCCCGGGGTTTTTTCGTATCTGGCCGGATCACCGCCGACAAGGCCGCGCCATCGCCGGACGCCACACCGCGTCCGCGTACCGCGCTGTGGGCGCGGACGCTGCGCGTCACCGGACTACCGTCCCAGCCGATCACGGGACACGCTACACTCGTAGGTCGATGTTGCTGCAGACCGACACCCATCTCGGGCCGGTGGCGGGCGTTGCCACATCGCTGCTGTGGACGGTGACGGCGTTGCTCTTCACAGCCGCCGGGCGGCGCATCAGCCCGACGCTGGTCAACGGCTCGCGGATTTACTTCGGCATCGTGCTGCTCGCGATCACGCATCGCTTGCTGGCCGGGGCGTGGCTCCCGCACGCGACCCCGGGGCAGGTGGCGTTGCTGCTTGCCTCCGGGGTGATCGGGCTGAGCTTCGGGGATCAGGCGCTGTTCACCGCATTCGTGGAGATCGGCCCCAGGCTGTCGATGCTCATCATGACTACGTCACCGCTGTTTGCGGTAGCGTTTGGATGGGTCGTGCTCGGGGAACGCCTGCCCGGCGTGGCCCTGTTGGGGATCGGGCTTACGGTGGGCGGCGTCGCATGGGTCGTGCTGGAGCGGCAGCCCGTGGGCGCCGACGTCCTTGGCGGGCGCCGGGCGCGTGGTGTGTTGCTTGCGTTCGTGGCGGCCGCATGCCAGGCGGGTGGGCTGCTACTGAGCAAACAGGGAATGGGCCACGGCTGGTTGACCGAAGACCAGCACATGACGCCGCAGGCGGCCACGCTCGTGCGGATGCTTGGGGCCGGCATCGGCGTGCTGCCGCTGCTGTGGTGGCATGAGACGCGGTCGAGAGGCGCAAGAGCCGGGGTACGCACGTCATGTCGCCGGTCGCGCCGCACCGGCTATGCGCTGGCGGCGTGCGGTGCGTTCGTGGGTCCATACCTGGGCGTCTGGATGTCGCTCGTGGCCGCGGACCTCACGGATGTGGGGATCGCCCAGACGCTGTGTTCGCTCGCGCCGATCTTC
>JBHHVO010000160.1:0-7574 GCA_046754365.1 Phycisphaerae bacterium
AGCATCCGGCCCCGTACCGGACGCATTCCGCGATCACGCGCACCTCGTCCCCGACGCCGCGGTTGCCGCGGTGTGCGTGGTCGGCTACCATGCCGATCGTGCTTCGGCACCCGCGCTCGGTGGGACGGGTGGCGTGGGCCTGGGACCGTGGGGCTATGTCGGACTGCGGGGTCCCGAACCGCGGACGCGCTCGCGGTCCCGGGCGGCCAGCGCCGTTCCACCCACGCCTCGCGGTGGCGGTCCAGGGACACATCGCGGCCAGGCCAACGTCGCCGCGACGCGGGAGCCTCCACTTCTGGTGTTTTGAGCGCACGTCATGTGCAGAAAGGCGGAGCCGTGCGGGCAGAGGCAGATGAGCAGATTTCGGCGTTCCTGGAGAATCGCCCGGGTTGTGTCGCGGACCTGTGCGCGGCCCTCATCGAGCGGAAGATCAACATCAAGGCGATGTGCGTGCTGGAAACGCACGACATCGGCACGCTACGCATGGTGGTCGACAACGTCGAACTCGCCAAGGAGGTCTTCAGCGCCGCCGGCGCCGCGTACATCGTCGTGCCGGTGGTGTCGATCGTGATCCCCAACAAGCCCGGCGCGTTCACGCGCATCGCCCGCACGATGGCCAAGGCCAACATCAACATCGAGTACGTCTATGCGACCGCCGCCCCGGGCACGGCGCAGTCCGTAGGTGTGTTTCGCGTCTCGGACCAGAAGGCCGCGCTCGAACTCGACTTCGAGGAGTAGCGCGCTGCGGCACGCGATCCGACGGATCGAGCCGAACCGCGGCCGTAAAGGACGACCGACCGGGCCCGGGTGCGCGATCGCTTGTGCGTCGCAAGATGACGCCCCGCGCCGGTGCCGCATCCGTTGCGTCGCGACGTGACGCCCGGCCTGGAGTCCGCCGCGACACCATACGGGACGGGCGCGCGGATCGATCGAGTGGGACATCCGTCGGCCGCATGGAGGTCGGACCCGCGTGCGAAACCCATCACATCATGTCCGGTGGAACACTACGGCGCGGACGCCCGGACACCGCGCGCCGCTTCGGTGAGCCGCGCCCAGTCGCTCCGCTGCATCGCGACACCCGCCACGATGATCCAGATGGTCGCCGGCACGAGGTATGTGGTCGAAAGCGAATCCGTCATCACGCTCGCGAGGTACCCGATCGTGTTGTTCCAGAACGGACCGAACGCATACTGCCGCAGCGGCGTCTCAGCGCCGAACGTGTCACAGATCTTCAACGCCACGCGCGCGGCGACAAACGCCTGGGTGAACGCGAGCCCCGCCACGAGCATCCACCCGCGGCGCGACCAGGGAAGCGGCGTCGCGATCGCCAGCGCGACAAACAGCACCGTCGGCACGTACCCGAGGAACCGACTGCTCACCGGAAGATCGCCCCGGTCGCTGCCGGCGCGCAGCACGAGCGCCGTGTCCATCTCCCGATCGGCGGATTCATGCCGCTCGAACCGCACCGTGCCCGCGTCCCCGAACGTCACCCCGCCGAACACGGCATCGCCCGCGCTCCGGAACATCACCGCATACGTCGTGCCCACCCACCGCCACGCCACGGCGCCCGCGACGTACACCACGGCACACAACGCACAACGCTTAACCAGTTGCCACATCGACATCGGGTTTGCGCTTCCTGTCGCGCGTGGACCACATGGCCCAGGCGAGCCAGAAGATCAGCGCGAGCGCGATAAACGCCACCTGGAAAACGTCCACGTGCATGACGTGGAACCAGTCAGGCCAATACAACTGCACATAGAAGAGCAGAACAATCCGCGCGAAGTTGATCGCCGCCAGCGCGAGCGTCCCGAGCACCATGCCCCCGAGCTTGCTTCGCAGCGGCGCCGGAAACGCCAGCATCGCGGCCAAGAGCAGCGCGGTCGGATCTACCGCGTCACATCCCTTCTCGATTTGAAGGCTGCATCCGGGCGCCACCACCGCATTGCCCTCGGCCCGAGCGTCCCGGCCGAACACACGCAGCACCGCCGCGGACCCCACCGCATTCGCACGCAGATACGCCGGAAACACGCGATGCCGCATCGTCGACGTCGCCATCACTGCGAAGAACATGCCGATCGCGAGCGCGAACACCCCGACAAAACGCAGAATCGGTCGGTTCGCACGCAGCCACGACACGTGCGCGCCGTCACCGCGACGCCCGTCACCACGTCCCCCCCCGCCGGGTCGGACCGCCCCGCCACCCTTCCCGCCCCGCCGCTTGGACCGCCCGGCCATATGCGTCGCTCCAACTCCCTTACCCGATCAGTCCGTTGACAAGTGTGGCCCCGGCTTCCAGCCGGTCGGTTTGGCACCCGTGCGTGACGCATCCGCCGGGCCTGATCAAGGGCCCCAAGCGCAAGCGCGGGGTAGCAACGATGCGCCGGTCACACCAGAGGACCCGCCTGCCGGCGGACCCACAGCCATGGCGCGCGACGGCAAGATCGCACCCGCCGATTCTAAACCGCCGGGGGTCCGCCCGCAACGTCGGGGCCGTCGACGCTCGATCGCGTCACCCCACCCGACCGCACCGTCACGCCCGACCCTCACGCGCATAGGCACACGCCCTCCGCGCCCACACACACCACGTCGCACAATCCGCCCGACCGGTGTACGATGCCGGGCGCGACGAACCCGAACCCGATGTCGCGACCATCGAGACAACGACAGGAACTACGACACGCATCAACAGCCATGAGAGCACCCCATGCCCGAACCGATCGTCAAACGTTATCAACAAAACCCGATCTTGACGCCCGCCCAGATTCCCTACCCCGTCGTCACCGTCCACAACGCCGGCGTCACGAAACACGACGGCCGATACATCATGCTCTTTCGAAGCCACCTGGACAACGGCCGGTCCATCCTCGGGCTCGCCGACAGCGACGACGGGTTCAACTTCTCCCCGCGACCGGAGCCGTTCATGCGCCCGATGACGAACGGCCCGTTTGCAGAGTACGAGGCCTACGGCGTCGAGGACCCGCGCATCTGTGCCATCGACGGCGCTTACCTCATCACCTACAGCGCGTATTCCAAGCACGGCGTGCGTATCGGCCTGGCGAGAACGACGGACTTCCACGCCCTCGAACGCATCGCGCTCATCACACAGGCCGACCTCCGCAACGTGGTCATCTTCCCGGCCAGGTTCAACGGCCGCTACGCCCGCCTGGACCGCCCCCACAGCGAAATCTCTCCATGGTCCATCTGGATCAGCTACTCGCCCGACCTGGTGCACTGGGGTGATGCCCAAGTCGTCATGAAGCCCGTGCCGTATCACTGGGATGAAATGAAGATCGGACCCGGCGCGACGCCGATCCGAACCGACCGCGGATGGCTCCACATTTACCACGGCGTGTTCCGCACCATGGACGGCAGCATCTACCGCCTGGGCGTCGCGTTGCACGACCTTAACGACCCGTCCAACGTTCTCGGCGTCGGTGACGCCTGGATCCTCCAACCCGAGGATGCATGGGAGATCACCGGCTATGTCCACAACGTCGTCTTCACGTGCGGCGCCGTACCGGAGGACGACGGCACCGTGAAAATCTACTGGGGCGGCGCCGACAACGTCATGTGCGTCGGCACCGCCGTCATCGAACAACTCGTCGAGCGATGCCTCACCGCCGCACGCCCCGCCATCCCGTAACACACGCCACGCGACACCGCGCGTCCGTGACACCGCCCACCCCGGCCAACGCGTGACGCGATACCCAACTTCATGGTATACAATACGGCGCGGGGAATCCCATCGGCGTGCACCACCGCCGCACCGTCGGGACTTGCCCACCGCGCCACGGACAACGAAACCGATTAGAAACGCTCGAAACGACACAGCCTCATGGCCACCACAAACGCTCGGCTAAGCGACGCCAGAATCCTCACATGGGCCGACGAACATCATGCGCGAACCGGCAAATGGCCGACCACGCGCTCCGGTTGGGTTCGCGGCGCACGAAACGAACACTGGAGCGCCATCGACGCTTGCCTGACCTACGGCGGGCGCGGCCTCCCTGGCGGTGCCTCGCTCGCGAAACTCCTCGCCAAGCACCGCGGCGTCGGCCGGCGCTACGTCAAACCGCGACTCACGATCAAACAGATCCTCCAATGGGCCGACGAACACCACGCGCGCACCCGCGCCTGGCCGACGAAACGCTCCGGCACGATCCGCGGCGAGCCCGCGGAAACATGGAGCGCCGTCGATACCGCCCTCCGCAAGAACGAACGCGGCCTCTCCGGACGCGGATCACTCGCCCAATTGCTCGCCGATCATCGACGCGTGCCCCACCCTGCACGAAAACGCACATTCACCATCCCCGAAATCCTTGCATGGGCCGACGCATACTACCACCACCACGGCAAATGGCCTGTCGCCGCCTCGGGCCCGATCCACGGCGCCGAACCCGAAACCTGGAAAAAAGTCGACCGCGCCCTGCACGACGGCATGCGCGGCCTCCCCAACAGCGGCTCGCTCGCCAAGCTCCTCGCCAAACACCGCGGCAAGCGACACCCCCACCGGCTCCCCAGGCTCACCTATAAGCAGATTCTCGAATGGGCCGACGAACATCACGCGCGAACCGGAGACTGGCCCAACCTCGAGACCGGACCCGTCCAAGGCATACCGGGTGAAACCTGGAGCCGCGTCCACGGAGCGCTGCTACACGGGCGCCGCGGGCTGCCGCCGGGTGGATCCCTCGTCAAGCTCCTCGCCGACCGCCGAGACCGGCGCAACCGACTCGGCATGCCGAAGCTTACCATCGCGCAAATCCTCGCGTGGGCCGATCAACACCACGAACGCACCGGCGTCTGGCCCACCAAGACCTCCGGACCCATCCACGGACAAAAGCATGAAACCTGGAACGCCGTCGACTCCGTCCTCACCGTCGCCGGACGAGGACTCCGCAGCCGCACCAGCCTCGCCAGGCTGCTCGCGCAACACCGCAACGTCTCGCGAGGCCGATCCCTAACCCGGCTCACGATCACACGTATCCTCGCATGGGCCGACAAACACCACGAGCGCACCGGCGCCTGGCCCAGCAACAAAACCGGCCCGATACCCGAAGCACCGGGCGAGGTCTGGAGCACCATCGACGCGACCCTCCGACACGGCGGACGCGGACTCGCCGGCCAATCATCCCTATCCGAAATCCTACGACGACACCGTAACGTCACCCGACGCGGTCCGCGCACCAGACTCACCGTAAAACGCATCCTCGAATGGGCCGACAAACACCACGCCCACACCGGACGATGGCCCAACGCCACCTCCGGCAAACTCATCGGCGCACCCGCGGAAAACTGGTCCACCATCGACCAGGCGCTCCGAGTCGGCCTCCGCAGCCTCCCAGGCCGCGCATCCCTCCACACCATCCTCGTCAAACACCGCCGCATCGATCTCGAAACGCGCCTCACCCTTAAGCAAATCCTCGCGTGGGCCGACCAGCACCACGCCCGCACGGGCAACTGGCCGACGCGGGACACCGGACGCATACCCCGCACCGAACGCGAGACATGGGCGAGAATCGATCACGCTCTCCGCCACGGCACCCGCGGACTCGCCGGCACAAGCTCCGTCTCGCGCCTCCTATGGAAGTATCGCCGCGTCCGAAGCCGCTCCGACCGACCACCCATCACCATCAAGCAAATCCTGAAATGGGCCGATCAGCACCATGCCCGCACCGGGCAATGGCCACGCCCCGGCAGCGGAACCATTCCAGGCTCCGACGGCGATACCTGGCACGCCGTCCAGGGCGCCCTCAACGTAGGCTGTCGCGGCCTGCCCGGCCGCATGACATTGCCACAACTCCTCGCCGAACACAGGGGCATCCCCAACCAGAAAAACCCGGCGCGCCTCACGATCAAACAGATCCTCGCGTGGGCGGACGAACACCACGAGCGCACCGGTGAATGGCCGCGCCAGAACACGGGACCGATCCACGGCGTCACCGACCCGCGTGACTGGCTCGCCGTCGAACGCGCGCTCGTCACCGGATGCCGCGGACTCCGCGGAGACACGACACTCGCCAAACTCCTCCACAAACACCGCGGCGTCCGCAACACGGGCGACCTCCCGCGCCTCTCCATCAGCAAAATCCTCAAATGGGCCGACCATCACCATAAACGCACCGGCCAATGGCCCCACACCCACACCGGGCCCGTACGCGGCATACCCGGGGAAACCTGGCTCAACATCAGCACGTCCCTTGCCATGGGACTCCGCGGCCTCCCGGGCGGCCAATCCCTAGCCGACCTCCTTGCGCAGCGCCGCGGCGCGCGCCATCGACGCTACCCACCACCGCTCACACGCGACCAGGTCCTCCGATGGGCCGACGCCTATTACAAACTATGGAAGTGCTGGCCCACCGCCCGCTCCGGACCCATACACCGCGTCCCCGGCGAAACCTGGCGAAGCGTCAACGAAGCGCTCTACCTCGGACGTCGAGGCTTCCGCGGCGGATCCTCACTCGCCAAACTCCTCAACCGCTACCGCCGCTGACAACACCAACCCAACCACACACCCTACCACCAACCGCCGACCACGCGCCGCCCCGCCGACATCCCGGATACGTGCCCCCGACATCCCGGCCACACGCCGCCCGGCAAACGTCGGCCCCACAGTCTTTCCGAACCTCAACCGTAAGCGAGGGACTTGCGTTCCGAGCCGCAATCGTAACAGGCTGTCGAACTACCCGCGCCGGAGTATTTCGACAGGCGTTATGCGCGTGCTTTCGGCGTCCATACCCTGGCCTCCGAGGCCGCAGAGCACGCTTCGTGATCGCGCGAATGAGGTATTTCAACAGCCTGGTAAGGGAAGAGCTTGTACCACGGGCGCAACAACGACCAATCGGTGGTAGGTCGGGCCCGGCCCAACGCCGGTGCGCGCGTCCGGACGGGCCCGACCCATATCGCTCGCACCGGCTCGCGACGGTCCAGTCGGCCGCGGCAGCAGCGCCTCGCGGTTCGGCGTCGCCGACGGCAGCGCTTCGGTGTCGGCGTGCCGGCGGCGAGCGTCTCCATATACGAGGTGTTATCGTTGTCCATGTAGACCCCGCCGCGGTACGTCAGTACAAGCATCGCCGCGGACGTACCCGCCCGACGACCGCCGAACGCACACCATCCCGCCCGAAGACCGCCGAACACGCCCCATCCCGCCCGACCATCGGCGAAACCGACCGCACCCGCCGTCATTTTCGCTTCCACAATATGATCGCGAAGCGCATATAGGCTGGTAGGAACCTTCGGGAGACCGCGATGCGACAGGGTCACGTACCGGACGAATGGTTGATGGGGCAGGTCGCCCACGGCAGCCGCGACGCCCTCGACATCCTCGTCCGACGATACGCAAGCCCGCTTTTAACGTTCATCGCTCGGATGATCGGGGATCGTCACCGAAGCGAAGAGCTCTTTCAGGAGGTCTTCTTGGCCGTGTGGATCAAACGCCGACAGTACAAACACTTCCGCCGGTTCAAGCCCTGGATCTATCGAATCGCGATCAACAAGTGCAGCGCATCGTTCCGTCGGCGGTCGATACCCATGACCCGCTCGGCCCACGATGACCTGCCGACGCTTGTCCCCGC
>JBHHVO010000161.1:0-7492 GCA_046754365.1 Phycisphaerae bacterium
GATACCGATCTGGCGATCACCGATCCCGGGACCGGCCAGCGCGTGCCTCTCGGCTAACCATCACGCTCCCGCTCGCGTGGCGGGGCATCGTCGGCGGCGCCACGCTCGCGTGGGCCCGGGCGTTCGGCGAGTTCGGGGCGACGGTCATCGTGGCCGGCAACATGCCCGGCCGAACGCAGACCGTGCCGCTCGCGATTTGGACATCCTTGCAATCCCGTCCCACCGGCGCGGCCGCCGCGCTCGTGGTCGTCGCGTTGTTATTGTCGATCGCGGCCCTGGTCGTAGGGGAATTGTTGCTACACCGTGGCCGGCTCGGGCGCACGCATGCTTGACCTGCACATCACCAAGCGACGCGACAACTTCACGCTGGACATCCGCGCCGGCTCGGCCGGACGCGTGCTCGGCATCATCGGTCCGTCGGGCGCCGGCAAGACCACCATCCTCGATTGCATCGCGGGAATCACGACGCCCGATGCCGGTACCATCACCCTCAACGGCACGACCCTCGTCAATCGCCCCACGCCGATCGGAGCGCCCCGGCGGTCCTTGCCCTCCCGGCGCGGCGCCACGCGAGCCCGAACCGTCCCGCCGAACCGGCGTGGCATCGCCTACGTGTTTCAAAACGGCATGCTCTTTCCACACATGACCGTCGACGCCAACCTTCGATACGGCCTGCACGCCCACGGCCCCGGACCGGGCGTCGCCGACGTCGTCGACCTCCTCGAACTCGGACCGCTGTGCACGCGTCGCGCGGACAAGCTCTCCGGCGGCGAGGCACGCCGCGTTGCGATCGGGCGGGCGCTCCTCTCCGGCCCACGCCTCATGCTCCTCGATGAGCCCCTCACGGGTCTCGACCGTCGCCTCGCCGCCAGAACGCTGGACTATATCCGGCGGGTACTCACGACATTTGCGGTCCCCGCCGTCTACGTGTCGCATGCCATCAGCGACGTCGTATTCCTCTGTGACGACACGTGGTGTATCGATGCCGGGCGCCTTATCGCCCACGACACACCGCGTCACGTCATCACGCAGCCGGGCGTGTTGACCGACGCGGATTGGCTCGACCTGGAGAATGTGTTCAACGCGGAACGCCTCCAAGACAACCTGCCGAACCGAACGCCCGCCGTCTACCGCGTCGGCACACAGCGACTCACCGCCGCGCCCGAAGCGCCCGCCGCCGAACACCACGCCATGCTCGCGATCCATGCCGCCGACATCATCGTCGCACGTGTGCGCCCGGAGCGCATCAGCGCGCGCAACGTCCTCCGAGCCAGAATCGCGAGACTCGCCGAGCTCAAACGCAAGCGCCTCGCGTTCGTCGCGCTCGACGGCCTCGACACCGACTGGATGGTCGAGCTCACGCCGGACGCGGTCGCCGACCTCGAACTCCAACCCGGCACCGACGTCTTCCTCATCATCAAGGCCTCCGCCGTGTCCGTGCTCGAAACCCACGCCACGCGTGTGCCACCCGTTGCCAGCCCGTGAGTGTGTGTGGCGCCGGCTTCCAGCCGGTGAGCGTGTGTGTGGCACCGGCTTCCAGCCGGGCACGTGTTTAGCGCGCGTCGAGACGGGGAAAAGCCCCGCCCCTTTTTTCGCGGTCCGGAGGTTTGTTCCGAGCCCAAAGCGTGAGCGCGGGGTCGTTCGCCGTACCACTCACACGCACGCCGGGCGTCTTCGACCGACGCCGTACCCGTCGCGCGCCTGCGCTGCGACAGCCCCCACACACGCCGTTATCATGGTGCCCGCGATGACCTGGCTCGTAACCTCCATCCCGGTACGCAACCTCGACCACCTCCCACGACACGCGGACGCGGCGTGGTCCGCCGGCACCGACGCCGTCGAGCTGCGCATCGACCCGTTTGAAGGAGAGCCCGACGCGCTCGCCGCGTTCGTCGCGGCGCATCGCAATCGCCGACTTATCGTCACGTGCCGAGGTCCTGAGGAGGGAGGTGCGTTCACCGGCACGATCGCCGACCGGGCGGCGTTGCTCTCGGCCGTCGCGACCGCCGGCCCGGCGTACATCGACGTCGAGGCGACCGCATGGGCGACATCGAGCGACATCCGCGACGCGGTCCGTTCCGCGATCGCCGGCGCCGGCCGTGTCGGGCTCATACTCTCCGCGCACAGCTTCGACCACGCGCCACCCGACGTGACCGCCATCGTCCGCGACATCACCGCCGTTCAGGACTCGACCGTCGCCAAGGTCGCGTACGTCGCGTCGGACGCAGCCGACAACTTCCCGGCGCTCGACACGCTGCACAACGCCGCGACCCCGACGACGGCCAGCTGCATGGGCGACGCCGGCATCGTGTCCCGTGTTCTCGCGAAGAAACTTGGCGGCTTTGCGACCTACGTAGCGCTCACACCCGACGCGGCGACCGCGCCGGGCCAGATCACGCTCGACACCATCAAGCAGCTCTATCGTTGGGATACCATCGACGCCGCGACGCGGGTCTTCGGCGTCATCGGTGATCCCGTCGCGCATTCCATGGGGCCGCACCTCTTCCATCGCTGGTTCGCCCAGACCGGGATCAACGCCGTGTATCTGCCGCTACTGGTCCGGGCCAACGGCGATGGTCTCACGCGATGGCTTACCGGCTGCATCAAACGCCCCTGGCTCGACGTCGGTGGCTTCAGCGTAACCATGCCGCACAAGCAGGCCGCCGCAGCACTTGTCGGGAGCGGTGTGGACCGCGCCGCGACCAACATCGGCGCCGTCAACACCATCGTCCTGCGGGACGGTCGGCTCTTGGGGTACAACACCGACGCACGCGCGGCCGCGCAGTCGATCGCCGCCGCGCTCGGCTGCACCGCGCCCGAGCTCGATGGTGTCACCGTGGACGTGTTGGGTACGGGCGGCGCCGCGCGGGCGGTGGTTTCCGGCTTGTGCGATGCGGGGGCGCAGGTCACGGTGTACGGCCGATCGCCCGACCGAACCGCCGCCGTTGCGGACGCCTGCGCGTGTACACCCGCCGCCTGGCACGACCGTGCGGCGTCAACCGCCGACGTCCTCGTCAACTGCACGAGCATCGGCATGTCGCCGGACACCGACGCGACGCCCATGCCGACCGCCGACCTCGGCTGCCGCGCCCTCGTGTTCGACGTCGTCTACAATCCAATGGAAACCAAGTTGCTCACGGACGCCCGCCTGGCCGGCGCCGCAACGCTCAGTGGCGTCGACATGTTCGTCCGCCAGGCGGCCATGCAGTTCGAGCTTTGGACACGGCACGCGGCGGACGTCGAGTCGGGACGCGCCGTCGTCGTGGAACGACTCCGCCGCATGACCGGTGACGTGTCATGATCGATGACGCGACACGCAACGCGACAAACGACGCAGCAGATCGCGCGACACACCACGCGACCGGCGACGCAATCCCGAACCCGCACCCCGCGCCCAGCCCCGCCGGACACCGCCACCGCGAACCGAAACCCTCCATAGCCGTCATCGGCTATCGCGGATCCGGCAAGTCCACGGTCGGGCGGCTGTTGGCCACCGACCTCGGCGCCAGGTTTGTCGACACGGACGACCGAGTTGTCGAGCGGTCCGGCATGTCGATCGCAGACATCTTCGCGACCGAAGGCGAAGCCGGCTTCCGCCGCCGCGAGGCCGACGCCATCGCCGAGGTGACTGCATCGACGAGCGACCCCGTCCATCCCGTATCCGAATCCCCGCCGGATCGCTCGAACCACGCCGACACCGCCACCCCCGTCGTCATCAGCGTCGGTGGCGGCGCGATCCTCCATGACCCGAACGTCGCCGCGCTCCGCGCAGCCGCGATCGTCGTGTGGCTCACCGCACCCGCCGACGTGCTTTGGGATCGCATTCGGTGCGACAAGCACACACCGTCCGCGCGCCCGCCGCTCACGCCGTCCGGCGGCCTCTCCGAGGTCCGACGTCTCCTCCACCAGCGGTCACCGCGCTACCGCGCCGCGGCGGATATCATCATCGACACCGCCGGCGTGTCGCCGCACGACGTCGCCGCACGGATCGAGGCCGAACTCCGCGCCCAGCGCGCTCGCCGCGACCACACGGCACCGGGTCCGTGACCCGTCCGGCGGGACGCGTGCGCCGGATCCAAGCCGCGAGCGACCGGTTCTTTCGCGGCAAGAGCGACTTGCCTCACTCCGCTCCCGCACGGTCGTGACGCGGAGTACCCGTCAGCCGATCCGTGCAAAAACACGAGCCCGTCCCCCACGGCTCAAGCCACCGGGCACCCAGCCCGCAACATGGCGCGTGACGCAACACCAGACGCCGTTCACTCGCCCGACGGTGGTGGCAGCGGGTTGTCAAACCCCTTCCGGTCACAAATCGCCGTGACGATCGCGCGGAACTCCTTGATGACGTAGTCATCCAGGCGAACCCCAGCGGGGTGCCCGTTCCGTGTGTAACGCACCTCGAGCCGCCCCGTCTTCCTGTACTTCTCCGCGTTGATACCGGTCATCGCGTCGAACGGGATCACGGGGCGGCCGCGCACCGCAAGGCCGTCGTCCGAAAGCGTCGTCCGGCCCGTCACGATCCGTAGCAACTGCACGAGCAGTCCGATCCCGAGCATCCCGAGCACACCACCCAGCACCAGTTGCATCGCAAGCGCCGTCTCGTCGTGGTCCTTGGACGCGTCGCGCCACGTCGACTCAATCACCGTGTCACCGTCCACGACCAGGCGGAGCACGCCGCCCGGACCGAAGTAATATACCGCCTTACCCGCCGTCAACCCCGGCGCGCCGAGTCGTTCCCGGACCGCCGCCCACGCATCCCCTTCCCCGATCTCACCCGCGCGCCGAGACGTCAACCCGCGATGGATCGCCGGCGGCGGCGACGGCGCCGCGGCGATGACCTTGTCCCGCACGAGCGCCTTGACCGCGCCCTCAAGGTTCTGCTGCGGCCACGAATACACGCCGTCCTTGATGAACCACCCCGCCGCGACCATGACGACCCCGGTCATGATTGCGGTCCGCACCACGCGTTCCGTCGTGGGTCCTGACACGATCGATTCCATCGCTTTCACTCCGTGCCCTGCCCGCATGGGCCCCGCCGGACCTTCACGACCCGCCCCGGGACCGGCCACGCGCACCGCTCGACCCACACGGGTCGCCCTGAACTACGCCCCTCGGCGTCGCGCGCCCGACCGTCCCACGCGGGCCGCGGCGTGACCCCGGCGGTATGATTCCCAACAACGCCCCCCCTGGCAACCCGAAAACCACCGCCGATGTCCGATGCCGACGCCCCCCGCCCCGACCGAAACCACGCCGCTTGAAATCCCGCGCCGGCTACCGGATAATCGGGCGGTGGATCATCATAACGGCTTGCATACGAGAGAAGGGTGATGAGCGGTGACCTCGGTGCGGTATACGATGACTTCTCGGTCAGCGCGCGGCTGTTCCTGAAGCTCGATATGACGCTGGAGCGCGAAACCGTGCTCCACTTTCTCGACAGAATCCGAAAGGAATACCCGACGCTGTGCAAGTTCCGTCGGCGCGACAACGGCAGCCTCGTGTTGGAAGAGGACGCCGAGGACGACGGCTCCCGACGCTGGATCCGACTCGACGCGTCGAGCCTCCGCTTCGGCCACTTCGCACCAAAGGACCCGCAGCAGGTCCGCCGGTTCGGTGACTTGATCCTCACCCAGGCGCCGTACCACCTCACCTTCAGCGACATCGACTTCGACCACCTGGAGCTCACCTACGGCTTCCACCTCGAATACCGCGGCAACCACGATCAGCTCGTCGCCGAGACCGTCTGGGGTGAGCATGCCGGCACGGGCTTCCTCTTCGACAACCGTGTCAAACACATCATCGACGCCCAGCCCTACTTCGGCATCGCGCTCTCGCCCGAGTGTGATCTCCAGGCCTACATCGAGGTCAAGTCGCGCACGAGCACCTACGAGGTCCGCGGCGACGCCTACGAGCTCCAGCCGATCGGCGTCTTCTTGACCATGCGCAAGTACTGGGGCGTCGCGCCGCCCGCCGCGCTCGACGAAGCCCTCCGGCTCCTCTTTGATCATGCCGACGACCTCGTGACACAGCACGTAGCGCCGAACTTCGTCAACCCGCTCGCCGCCGCGATCGCCAGCCGCTCGTGACGCCCCGGCTTGAGCAGCACGCGCCGCGTCCCGCCGCGCAGACCGGCGCATGCGCCGGGTATAGCCGCCGGACACCGCGCCGCGCCGGAAACCACGGAGGGCATGACGCCGATGCCTGAACACGACCACTCCGTACGCACCATCGTCGGCCTCGAAATCCACGTCCAGCTCAACACACGCACCAAGCTCTTCTGCGCGTGCCCGGTCCGCTTCGGGGCTACCCCCAATTCCTGTGTGTGCCCGGTCTGCCTCGGACATCCCGGAACCCTACCCGTCATGAATCGCACGGCCCTCGAGTATGCCATCCTCACCGGCCTCGCGCTCAATTGCACCATCGCCGAACACACGAAATGGGATCGAAAGAGCTACTACTACCCCGATCTCCCCAAGAACTACCAGATCAGCCAATACGACCTCCCGCTCGCCGAGCATGGGTTCTTCGACGTCCCGGACAACGGAGCGCCCAAACGCGTACGCATCCGAAGAGCCCATCTCGAAGAGGACGCCGGGAAAAACATCCACGACGTCCCAGGCTGTACCCTCGTCGATCTCAACCGCGCAGGCACACCGCTCCTGGAAATCGTCACAGAGCCCGACATCGCCTCCGCCGACCACGCCTACGCGTTCTGCGTCGAGCTCCAGCGCCTCGTCACCTACCTCGGCGTCAGTCACGGCGTCATGCAGAAGGGGCAAATCCGCTTCGAGCCCAACATCAACCTCGCCATCCAATCCGATGGCAACGCATACCGAACCCCCATCGCCGAGATCAAAAACCTCAACAGCTTCCGCGCCGTCCGGGCCGCCGTACGCTACGAACACGACCGCCAGCTCGCCGCCTGGCGCGACGACCACGACTACCAGATCGGCCGGCGCCCCAACGAGAACCGCGGCTGGAACGACGAGCGCGAAATCACCGAGTTTCAACGAGGCAAGGAGGCCGCCCACGATTACCGCTACTTCCCAGACCCCGATCTCGTGCCCGTCGAAGTCGCCGACGACACGCTCGCCGACATCCGCCGCCGACTCCCCGAGCTCCCGCTCGACCGCCGCAGGCGCTTCACCGACGAGTTCCAACTCACCGAAAAAGATGCCGCCACCATTGTCGGCCACCGCGCGACCGCCGACCTCTTCGACGCCGTCATCGACGCCGGCGCACCGCCGGAACTCGCCGGCAAGCAGTTCGTCAACGCGTGGCTCAAGCTCGCCAACGACCGCGGCGTCGCCGTCGTCGACCTCGGCGTCGACGCCGCGCGCATCGCCGAACTCGCGCGCATCACCGCCGACGGCACCATCAACAGGTCCGCCGTCGATCACATCGCACGCGCCATGTTGGACGACCCCGCACCGCCCGGACACCTCGCCAGAACGAGTGGACTCATTCAGGTCCGCGACACCGACGCAACCGCCGCATG
>JBHHVO010000162.1:0-7476 GCA_046754365.1 Phycisphaerae bacterium
TACGGCCTTGACGACGCAGGCTACATGCCTGCGGTACCGGCTTGTGACGCAGGCAAGATGCCTGCGGTACCGGCTTGTGACGCAGGCGAGATGCCTGCGGTACCGGCTTGTGACGCAGGCGAGATGCCTGCGCCACGGGCTTGTGACGCAGGCAAGATGCCTGCGGTACCGGCTTGTAACGACGTTGCGCTGTAGTGTTCGCGTAGGTTCTGGTGGCCCGTCCGCTGCGGTCGTGGTTCTGATCTCTAACGGTCGTGGTTTTGATCCCGTATAGTCGTGGTTCGGATTCCTTGCAGTCGTGGTTCGGGAGGACCGTGGTTGAGGTCGGTGTTGGGATGCGGTGTTTCGCGTCGCGCACGCCCGGCTAGTGGATGGTCACACGTGGTTTTGCGGGTTTTTGCACCGAACCGAACCGCGCCCGTAAGGAAGCGGCCGGTAGCCAAACCCACACGAACAGGTGTGAAGATGCACTAGCAGAGATTGCTTACGCAAGGAAGCGGTTTGCGTGGTTTTCGCAGCGGTTATACTCGGCTTGCGTATGCACGGGTCCTCAAGTGTCGATCGGCGTCGCGGACGCCGTGCTCGGCGTCGGGGGATGTCCTCGTTTCGCGCGCACTGTCGCGCTCGGGCCGTGTCGCGGGATCGTCGGGGCCACGCATGATCGATTTGCCAACACCTGCGCTCATCGGCATGGCACACCTGCCGGCGCTGCCGGGTTCCCCGGCGCATCTGCTCGATATGGAGGCGATCATCGCGCGGGCGCTCGCGGACGCCCGTGCGCTGGCCGATGCCGGGTTTGATGGTGTCATGATCGAGAACGCGGGCGATGTGCCGTATCCGCGGGGTCGCATCGGGCCGGAGACGGTGGCGGCGATGGCGGTCGTTGCCGATCATGTCCGTCGCAACGTTGGTGTGCCGATCGGGATCAACGCGTTGCGCCATGACGCCCGGGCGGCGATCGGGGTGGCGGCGGCGACGGGCGCGGCGTTTGTCCGCGTGAACGTTCATACGGGTGTCGGTGCGACGGATCAGGGCGTGCTGACCGGGCGGGCGGACCGGACGTTGCGGTATCGCCAGCGCCTCGGCGCGCGCGTGGCGATCCTGGCGGACGTGCATGTCAAGCACGGCACGCCGATGAGTCATCCCGACATCGCGCGGGCGGCCGAAGACACGGCGTATCGCGGGCTCGCCGATGGGCTCATCGTGTCCGGACCGGCGACCGGCGCGCCGGTGAACGTGGACGACTTGACGGCCGTGCGCCGGGCGGTGCCCGACCGCCGGCTCTTCGTCGGCAGCGGCGCCACGGCGGACAGCGTGGCCGCGCTGCTCGACATCGCGGACGGCGTCATCGTCGGATCGAGCCTCAAGCCCGATGGGAATCCGGCGCTGCCGGTGGACGCCGACCTCGCGGCTCGCTTCGTTGCGGCGGTTCGCGCGTCATAGCAGGCCGTTGAACAACGGGCTGTTTTAGTGGAACCGACGTTCCCGTCGGTCGTGTTCGGGCCAGCCGCACGGTTTGACCGACTAGAAAGTCGGCCCCACAGACGTTTTCACCAGGTTGATAGGAAGGCAGCGCATGGCGCACGCGGCATCGCACCTGAACACATCCCGACCGGCGATCCATCTCGTAGCCCCGGCCGGAACGTGTCGGATGCTGCTGACGCACCTGCACGTGAACGGCGGCGCGGCGCTGTTGGGGCATGTCGGCGGGATTGTGGGCGATCGCTACCGCGTCACGGGTGACCCGCGACTCCTTGAGGCCGAGGAGGACGAGGCGCACGGCGGCCGTCGCGACGACGACGCCCGCGCCGCCGACATCACCGGTGCGCTGGCGGACGACACGGTGGCGGCGATCGTCGCGCTGCGTGGCGGGGCATGGTTTACGCGCGTGCTGCCGTTGATCGACTTCTCCGTACTCGACCGTCGGCGCGGACCGGTCATGGTGTTCGGATTCAGTGAGCTGACGACGCTCGTCAACATCGTCGGCGCGCACGTCCGCGGCGTCGGTGTGTATGCGATGTGTCCCGGGTTTCTCGGGTATGGGCTGAAGCGGTACGCGGCCGTGCGCCTCAAGCATGCGGACCCGGATGGATGGATGCGGGAACGGTTTGCCATCGAGTTTCGTGCGTTCTTTGAAGATGTTGTCGGCAGGATCGCGTGTCACGTCGCGGCACGTGGGTCGGACGGTGCCTCCGGCGCGGCCCGCGCGCGGCCGGTGTTGCATCGCACGGCGTCACCGCATGGGCCCGGGGCCCTCACCGCGCGGCTGGTTGCCGGCGACGTTTCGGACGCCGCCGACGCGGTGTTTGTCGGCGGTAACCTGACGGTATTCGCGACGCTCATCGGATCCCGGTTCGCGCCGTGCGTTACGCCGGCCGGGCGATGGTTGGTGATCGAAGACCTGAACGAGAAGGTCGAGCGTGTCGACCGGCTGCTTGCGCACCTGACGCTGGCGGGCTTTTGGGAGACGTGTGCCGGCGTGCTGATCGGGGATTTCCATCGACGGGCGGCCGACCTTGTGCCGGCCGTGTGTCACTTGCTGCCGTATCACCTGCCGAAACGGCGGTCGAACCGTGGACCGATCCCGGTGCTCGTCACGGAACACGTCGGCCACGTCTGGCCGATGACCCCCCTGCCGCTGCACACGGCGCTGCCGATCCACCGCATCGCGGGCGAGCGGTCGACCTACCGCATCGGGAACGAACGGACAACGGAGGTTATGTGTTCGGGCTACGAACATGGTGGGTCCGGTGTCCGGAGGGCTCCGCGTCGCGCAACGCGCGGCTGATGCACATCAAGCCCGCGCGCAGGTCGGCCGGCGGCGACGCGAGCCCGATGCGCACGTGATCGTCGCGTCCAAAGAAGCGTCCCGGAACGACCTGTGTGTCGTACGCGTCGCGGAGTCGGTCGTTGAGCGCGACACTCGATACACCCGCCGGCAAGTGAACCCACGCGAACGGGACACCGTACATCGGGTAGCCGTGGACAAGCGGCTCGTCGTCAAGCCAACGCCGGAGCACGGGCTCGCGTTGCCGGTAGTATTCGGTGTAGCGGCGTTCGAATTCGTGGATTTGCGCGAAGACGGCGTTGGCCAGTGCCATGGATGGTGCCGCGTTGTTGACACTCAGGGCGTCCATGACGCTTCGCGCGCGGTCCGCGGTCGCGGCGCCGGTGATGATCCATCCGATCCGCAGGCCGCCGCATCCGTACACCTTGGTGAGGGAGTTCGTCGCGATCACGTGGTCGCCGAGCCGCGCCGCCGTCCAGGGACGCACACCGCGTACGAGGTGGACGGCATCCAGGTACACCTCATCGACGATGAGCGCCGCCCCATGATCGGCGCAGCGCCGTGCGATGTCCGACATGACCGAACGGGGCAGATAGCGTCCGCTGGGGTTGTGTGGGTTCGTGAGCACGACCGCGCGCGCGCCGTCGCGAAGCCCGGTGTCCACGTCGCCCGCGCGCACGTCGAACATCGTTGACGCCGATCTACGTACCGGCATGGCGCGGAGCCCGAGCAGTTGCCGAGCCCGATCGATCGGTTCGTAGAGCGGGCGCTCAAGCAACACCGCCGCACCGCGCTCGGGATCGTGACCCATGACGGCGGCCAGGGCGACGACGCTCGCGGCGCTCGCACCCGGCACGAGCACGACCTGATCCGGCGCGACACCGTAGCGGTCGGCGATCGCGGCGATGAGGTCGGGGTCTCCGTATGGTCCACCCGGATCGAGTGTCACCGCGACGCCGAGCTCGGCCAATGTCGCTGCCGTGAGATCCGGCACGCCGCTCGGCGTCAGATCATACCGAACGCGGTCGTGAAGCTTCGCCCACCTCATGTAGTCCATCATGCAGACCCCGCGGTACCGGCCGCGGCACTCTACGGCGGGGTGGTTGCCGCGACAACGGGTTGTGGTGGCCGGGGTGCGTGGCCGCGTGTCTCAGGGGTTGGTTCGTGGGTGCGCCGGCGCGGATCGGATCACGTGCGCGGCGCGCCGGTGGCTCCATGCATGGGGTGTCTCGATGCATAGTAGACCGGTGGGACATGCTGTTGTGCGCGACCGGCGCATCGCGACGGGTGATCCGGCCGGGATGTGACGGGCTGGGTTGTGTGATTCCGCCCGCAACGTCCGATACATCGGCCGCATTGTGCAAACGCACAATGTGGATCGCGATGAATCATCACGGATTCGCCGGGAATAAGCGCCGGCAGCGGATTCCAGCATTGATCGGTCACTTACCGTCTGGTATTCTAATCGTGGGAGTGTGTCTCGCGGCGGTTCCTATCGGCCGCATTGGTTCGGTGAGCCGTAGCTCAGCGGCGCGGGCTGCTCCGTGTTGGTCTCGTGCCCGCCCGTACGACATCGCATGTTTTCGTTTGTGGTGGACGCGACGTGATCGCATCGTCGGATCGCGCACATGTTCGGGCGGCGCCTGGAGCGCGTGTGCTGCGGACGGGCGCGTGATGGATCGCTACGCACCTGGCGTGCATGTCGTTTCGCGAGAGACGTGGATCGGGTTTCGCAACAAGCCCGCAGCGCAGTTCGCGAGCAACGCGCGCAGGCGTGCGTGACATGACCCGGCATTCGGGGTGTCCTTGTGGTACGCATCGCGCCGGCAAGCGCTGAGCGCGTACCCCGTCATGCCGGTGGAGGCTGAGTGATGAAACGACGCATGGGCATCCGAGTTGTCGGCGGGTTTCTGGCGTTCCTTGGTGCCGTTGCAGGTGTCGGGTGCGACGGGGGCACGCCCGGGGCGCTCGTAGGCGTCGGGACGGGCGATGACGTCGAAGCGACCGTAGCGGCGCCGACCGATGCCGGACCACAATCCGTAGCCGACGTCACCGTCGAGATCACGACGGCGGTACCGGCGGCTATGGAGACGATCCCGGCGTCGGCGATCATCACCGCGCGCGTACGCAATGAAAGCGATGCACGGGTCGACGTGACGCTGCGGTTCATCTCGGCCGATGTCATCGTGCACCTGGCGTTCCTGGAAGTCATGCCGGGCACCGTGACGACCGTGGTGAGCCCGCGCCCCGCCGACACGTTGCTCATCTCCGGGATCGATGAACACGGTGTCGCGTTGGCGTCGGGAACCTTCGTGTATGGCACCGATTTCGACGAAGATACGGCCGCAACATACGGCATTGTCCAGGTCGAGGACGGCCCGGCGGCCAGCGTGCCCGGTGACGCCGCGGACCCCGGGCCGGTTCCGCCGCCGGGAGAGACGATCGGTGCACCGATGCCGGACACGACCGGCGGCCTGACGATTTCGCTCATCGAGCCGTCCGACGATCGGACCGCGCCGATCGGGTCCAAGTTCGATGTCAAGTGGACCGACGAGAGCGACACGGACAACGCGGTGGTACGGATCGGACTGCGGCCGGTGGGCTCCGGGCACGAGGGGACGTTCCTGCCGATCGCGCCTCCGGTCGGCGAGCCGCTTGACGGGCTCAACGACCGGCTTGAGGTCGTGGTTCAGGGCATCGACGACGGGTTGTACGAGGTGGTGGGCCGCATCGACGACGGTGAGACGGAGCAGGAGTCGGTGGCGCCGGGCCTCATTGAGGTGGTTACGGGCGCGGACAACGCCGCGCCGACGTTGGCGATCACGGGCCCCTCGGCGCCGGTCGAGCTGTTCGACGGTGAAGCCATGGTGGTGACGTGGGCGGATGACGACGCGGACGACAACGCGACGATCACGTTCGCACTCGTTGCGAGCGAGCCGTTGGGTGGTGCCCCGAGCAGCTATGTCATCAGCCCGCCGCTCGCGGAGGACCCGGACGGACCCTCGGTGGACGAGGCGTTGCTCTTGATTCAGGGTGTGCTGCCCGGTGTCTATGATCTCGTTGGGACGATCGCGGACGGTACGCTCGTGGGCACGTCCCGGGTCGAGCGCATCGTGCGGATGCTCGCGGATCCGGACAATGACCTGCCCACACTCGAGCTCATCGAGCCGGCGGTCGACATCGAGCTCGAGGCGGGGCATGCGTTCGGCGTGCAATGGGTCGACAGTGATGACAACGACAACGGGCTTATTTCGGTGTCGCTCTCGCCCGAGGCCATCGGCGTCCCGCAGGGCGGCAATGAGATTCTCATCGCCGCGTCGATCGCGGAGGACCCGGACGGCGTCGGCGACGTCATCACGCTCGGTGTACCGCACGGCGTGGCGTCCGGTACGTATCGTGTCATGGGGGCGATCACGGACGGCGTGTCGCAGGTCATCACGTATGCGCCGGGGCGATTGATCGTCTCCGACCCGCCGCCGATGCCCGATGGACCACCACCGCCGTCGATCGAGCTGACCAAACCCGTCGACGACGTGTTCATGTCGCTCGGCGACCCGATTACCGCGACGCTCCATGCCGTCGGGTTACCCGATGACACCAAGCTTGCGCTCTTCCTCGACAACACGGTGTTCGGCGGCGACGTCCGGATCGAAATCACGCCGTCGTGGCTCGATGTCTCGTACGCGACGTTCATCGTGCCGACGGGCGCCGTGGACATACCCAACGATGCCTGGCCGCGCAGGTTCCAGCTTGAGATCGAGGCTGTGGTCGACGGCGCGACATACACCGGCGTCGCGCCCGGCACGATGTGGATCCGGCAACGCTTCGCATTCGCCGCCGCGGAGATGGTGCATCTGGATTGCGGTTCGCCGGTCCCCGGCGGGCCGACCCAGGCCGCGCTGCAGTTTGCGTGGTACGGTGGTGGGTTCGGGGCGTTTGGCGAGGAGCTTGGCGCGATCACGTTCTGGTTGTCCGGCGACGGCACGATCCCTGTGAGCGGCCAAGGCGATGCGCTCCACCGAGCGCTGTTGTCGGTGGCCGAGAGCCCCGGCCAGGTGCAGACGCAGACGGTTGGCTTAGACGCGCTCACGGCGCTCGTCGCCGGCACGTACGAGTTGATCGCGGTCGTTGCGGTGCCCGGCGATGCGGTCGAAGAGACACACGCCGATGTCCCAGGCGGTATTGTCTTGTGTTTCCCGGATGCGGAGCCCCCGCCACCCGACGATCCGCCGGCCATGCCGGCGCCGCCGCCGCCGATACCCGATGGGCCACCCGGCAACGACGCACCACCCGGCGGTGTCATCCCGCCGCCTGGCGGGGAAGCCGCTTTGCGGCCTTAGCCGCCAGCGCTGCGAGCACGCCGGCGAGTATGTCCGTTTTCGGGATCGCGACCCGGCGCGCGACGCACACGATGTCCATCCCCTGCGGTAGGTTCGCGCGTGCCATTTGAAACGCCGCCCGGATCCGGCGGCGCCAACGGTTTCGCAATACGGCCCCGCCGACGCGCTTCCCCACACTAAGGCCCAGCCGTGTCCGTCCGAGACCGTTCGGCGCCACGTACACCACGAGACATGCATGGCCCGCCGAGCACCGCGTCGCGTAGACCCGGTCGAAGTCGCCGCGACGCCGCATGCGGTCGCATGGTCGGAAACGCAGTGCCCGTGGCATCGGTCGTGCTCCTCCGCGGT
>JBHHVO010000163.1:0-7459 GCA_046754365.1 Phycisphaerae bacterium
GCCGACATGGAATGCACCACGCAATTGGAGCCCCGAGCGCTCCAGGTAGGGCAGGTCCACGACCTGCCTTCACGATCGAGCCGAGGCGACCGTCACCCGCGCGGAGCGCCCATAGGGAAGGCAGGTGGACCAGTTGCCCTACTCGCTTGGTCGCATCGGGGAAAGCCCGCTTACGCTTGGGGCTCGGATCGGGCATGCCGGAAGTGTTACGCGCGCCGCCCGATCGCCGCGCGCCGCCCGATCGCGCCCGTCCACGGGTTGCCGGGCGACGGGTTGCCGGGCGACGGGTCGGCCGCCGACGGGTCGCCCGGCCCGTGGGACGACGATACGATAGCGGCATGTCGCTTGTGGTTCAGAAGTTCGGCGGATCGAGCCTTTCGGACGCGGAAAAGATCGCCCGGGCCGCGCGCCGCGCGATCCGCGCGAAGCTCGACGGCGAGGGCGTCGTGCTGGTCGTATCGGCGATGGGGAACGCGACGGACGAGCTGCTGGGGCTGGCGACGACGCTGTGTCCGGACCCGCCGAAGCGCGAGCTGGACATGCTGCTTACGACGGGTGAGCAGGTGTCGATCGCGCTGATGGCGATGGCGATCACGGCCGCCGGGCACGAGGCGATCAGCCTGACCGCGGCGCAGCTCGGGCTGTACACGGACAGCGCGCACACGCGCGCGAGGATTCAGCGGATCAGCCGGGATCGGATCGACCGGGAGCTGGCGGCTCGGCGGATCGTGATCGTGGCGGGGTTTCAGGGCATCGACTCGGGCGGTGAGATCACGACACTCGGTCGTGGTGCGTCGGACACGACGGCGACGGCGTTGGGGGCGTTGCTTTCCGCGCGGGTGTGCGAGGTGTACACGGACGTTGACGGCGTGTATACGGCGGATCCGCGTGTGGTGCCGCGTGCGCGTCGGATCGACGCGATCAGCTACGACACGATGCTGGAGATGGCGGCGGTGGGCGCGGGTGTGATGCACTCTCGGGCGATCGAGTTCGCGAAGAAGTTCGACGTGCCGGTGCACGTGCGCGGTTCCATGACGGATGCGAGAGGAACGATGATCATGGCGGAAACACCGGGCATGGAGGCGATTGCGGTCCAGGGGGTGACGCTCAAGGAGGACCTGTGTTTTATTTCCCTGATCGGCGTACCGAACGAGCCGGGGATGGCGGCGCGGATCTTCGCGCAGATCGCCGGGCACCACATCCTCGTGGACGACATTGTTCAGAACATCCATGACGGCGGTCGGACCGCGACGTTGGGCTTTTCGACGAACGCGGCCGACGCGCGTGAGGCGCGGCTGGTGTGCGAGCGGATCGCCACGGACGTCGGCATCGCCGCCGTCGACGTGGATGAGGGCGTGTCGAAGGTGAGCGCGATCGGCGTGGGGATGCGCACGCACGCGGGGATCGCGTCGACGATGTTCGACGCGCTCGCGCGGGCCCGCGTGAACATCGAGAACATCTCGACGAGCGAGATCGTGATCAGTTGTATCGTCCGGCGCGAAGACGGCCCGAAGGCGCTGCGGTTCGTCCACGACGCGTTCGAACTCGATGCGCATACCGAGAGCCAGGTTGGGGACGCCGCGCCGGGCGGATGATCACGTCCATGTCGCGACGCCCGGCGATTCCGGATTCCGTCGTTCTGCCATCACGGTGGCGGCGCGTCCGCTGCATCGTGCTCATCGTCGGTGTCGCGGTCGCGGCGGTGGTGGTGGACCGCGCGCTGCGTCCGCCGCCGGCCGTTGACGATCAGAGCCGCTATCACGACCGTGATTTCCGCGTCGTACGGGTTGTGGACGGTGACACGCTGGACATCGACATCGCGGATCGTGACAAGCCCTGGACGCGGATTCGTTTTTGGGGTGTGGACGCGCCGGAAGTGGCGAAGCGCGGCCGTGCGGGGGCATACTTCGGCGAAGAGGCCCGCGCGTTCGCGGAGCGGACCGTTGCGGGGCGTACGGTGCACGTCGTGCTGTCGCCGAGGAAGACGCGCGGCAAGTACGGCCGGTTGCTCGCGTACGTGTTCCTCGAGCGCGGCGGAGTGATGTTGAACGAGCTGCTGCTTGAGCGGGGTTTTGCGTATGCGGACCGCCGGTTCGCACATCACTACATGGACGAGTTTCGTGCGATTGAGGGGCGGGCGCGGCGGGAGGGCGTGGGGCTATGGAAGGACGTGACGCTCGACGACATGCCGGCGTGGAGAAGGCGGTTCGAGGGGTCGGACGAGGAGTAGTGCAGCTTCACGCGTGTTCGTGTGGGTTTGGTTAACGGCCGGTTCGTTACGGGCGCGGTTCGGATCGGACCGAGACGCCGCGACAGGGCGTATCACTTCGCACGAGCGCTGCGCGCGGGGCCGGTTGATGGTTTGCGGTGGTGTGGGGATGCACACCGTGATCCGTTGCATCATGATCACGCGGGGCGCGTGGCGGTGGTTACGGTGTTGGTTCATGCCGACACGCGACGGCATGGCCGCGGCGGGTAGGGCGCCGTGCGGCGTCGCGACACCACGCTGCGCCGGCGGCGGCGACGTCCGGATCGAATTGTGTGCCGGCGCAGGCGTCGAGCTCGGCGAGCACGCGATCGATGGAGCAGGGTGGTTTGTAACTGCGTGCCGACAACATCGCGTCGATGGCGTCGGCGACGGCGATGATTCGCGCACCGATGGGTATGTCTGCTGCGACGAGGCCGTCCGGGTATCCGGTGCCGTCGAAGCGCTCGTGGTGGTGTCGGATCATCGGGAGCTCGTCGCGGAGCCAGGAGACGTGGGACAGGATCGTGATCGCGGCTTGGGGATGGCGTTTGACGACGTCGAACTCGTCTTGTGTGAGTGGTCCGGGTTTCGTGAGCACGGCGTCGGGTACGCCGATCTTGCCGATGTCGTGGAGCAGCGCGGCGGTCCGGACGGCTTCGGTGAGGCCGGCGGGCAAGGCGAGTCTGCCGGCGACGTTGTGCGCGATCGCGGCGACCGCTTGCGCGTGGCAGCGTGCGTAGGGGTCTTTGGCCTCTGCTGCTGCGGCCAGCACGTGCATCGATTCGAGACCGGCGGAGCGCAGCCTGCGTCCGATCCATTCGGACCAGCGTGCCACGATCGGCGTTTGCGGCGCGGTGTGCGTCGGGTCGCTTCTCGTCGGTGCGGTCGTGTCCCGCGCGTCGGTGTGATGGTGTGTGCGTGTTGACATTCGGTAGTGCTATCGTCGCCCGGCGTCGGCAACTTGACGGCGTAACAACGGCGGTGCCGGTGGTTCGTGCGCGGGTTGGTCCGCCCATCGATGTGGCGAGAATCGGGAACGTTACGCATGCGCAAGCGCGCTCTGATCGGACGGCTCTGGTTTTCGGATGCACGCGTCGCAGCGCCGGGTGCGCGGTGTCAGAATTGTGGCACTGCCGGACACGAGCCGAACCGATAACCGTACGGCACGTCCGTGTCACCGAGCCGGTAACGAGGCGAGGCGGCGGGGCAGCGGGCGCGCGCCGGCCCTGCGGCCGCCCGGTTCGGCGCTGGGCGCTGCGTGGTGGTTCGCCCGCATGACTCGTTCTCCGGTCGTGCGTTGCGGGTTTCCGGGTCGTCCGGTGCTCGCCTGGCGGCCGGCGACACTTGTCCGGTGATCGGGCGGACGTTGTTGGTTGCCGGTGGGTGGGTTTTTCGGGCGTCGGGGGAAGCGGGGGTGGTGGGCGATGCGCCCGCGTCGGACGTTGCGGCGGTGTGGCGTGGTCTTCCGCGCGGGGGTGGTGTTCCGCCGTGCCGGTGCGTCCGGGGTGGTGGTTCGGGGCGTCGCGGCCGTCTTTCGGTCCGTGCGGGCGGTTTGTGCCGTGCCGGCGGGATGGCGGCGCAGCAACACGTCGTGGGCTGATCCGCGCGATGGCGGGAAGTGACTTCGTGGTGGTGGATGTTGGGGGGCGATGCCTTTCAACAATGCAGTTTGGCTGCACGGGGCACTGGGGTTCGGGAGATGGTTCTCCGGATCGTGCGGGTCAAGCGCGGTGGCACGACGGGCATGTGCCTCCCGATCGTCGAGGCGAATGTCAGATCCTGGAGGCGTAACGGGCCGATGGCGGCGTGACGGCGCGTTTCGTCGGCCACCCGGGGTGGCTCGATGCGTTGGCGGGCGAGCTCGACGCCGTGCTCGTCGCGCTGCGCGTGTACGTCGAGGCGGCACGCATTCGGGATGATGACCTCGGTGGCCGTGAGACGTTGCGTTCGGGGCCCGTGCGGTTGACGCGTCACTTGTGGGATCGGATGGCGGTGGGGAGATGCTCCACAAGCGTGTCGGTTATCCAGGTGACGCGCCTCCGGGGTTCGTGTCATGGTGCGGCCGGTCGTCGTGCGACGTGCCGCGGTGGGGTGTCAGCGCGGGGCGCGTGGGTGCGTGGTGTCAGGGGCGTGTTCGTGGGTGTCGTCGAGGACCTGTTGGATGGCGACGGCGAACGCGCGGCGGAGGCGGAAGAGCAGGACGACGAGCCAGATCATGAACCCGAACGCGGCGAGGCCGAGCAGGCCCATGGTGCACGATAGCGTGACCATGGTGGGGTTCGGGACGGCGGCTCCGAGGGGGCCGGTGGGGGCTGCGGCGGTCAGGTCCATGAACGGAATCATGACGCATGCCATGACCTGCACGAGTATGTTGGAGATGCCGTAGCCCCACATGACGGCGCCGAGGGATCGCTGGAGTTTTGGGTTCGGGATGCGTCCGGCGATGGCGCGGAGGTGCGCGAGCAGGGCGATCATGACGACGGTCCCGGCCATGGTGGCGATCGAGGTGACGAGTACGGCGGTGGTCGGCAGTCGCAGCAGAATGACGACAAGAAACGCCGTGTTGGCGGTAGCGCTGATGAGGACGAGGCCGCGGAGGCGTTGTCGCCGGCGCCGCTCGGGTTCTCGGCGCCAGGTCGCGGGGTTGCAAGCCGTGATCCGCCATGTGACGCAGATGAGGAATGCGGCGACGACGAGGCCCGAGATGCCGCCCTGGAGCATGCTGTTGCGGTTGACGCTCCCCGGGTTGCGTCCGCCGAAGCTGAGGAACATGGCGATGACGCCGACGGTGGTGCCGGCGACGACACTGGCGAGCAGCATCCAGAGCCAGAGCGTGACGCCGGACCTGACGCGCGCGAGCCAGGTCGGGTCACTGGCGCGGAGCCAGTCGCCGTGGATGGAAAACCAGACCGGTGCGCCGCAGGTCGGGCACGCGTCGTGTGTCGTGCGTTGCTGCAGGTCGTCGCCGCAGCGGACACACGGTGTCGGTGATTCGACGGGTGTGTCGACGTCGGGCTTGACGACGAAATGCACGGGGTGTGGGTCGGACAGCGCGATGGGCGTCGCGCACTCGGGACACCAGCCGCCGCTTGGCAGCCCGCGGAGGTTGTAGCCGCACCCGACGCATGCGACGTCGTACGCGGTTGGCGGCAGGGGCACGCCGTCGGGCGGGTGTTCAATCGGCATGACACGATGTCTCGGCGTGCGTCATGCGGGATAGCATGTCGGATACCGGGGGGCGTGGCAAGGCCGACCGGCGGGCAAGGGGCGGGACGGGGTGCATGCGTTGGCGCGGCTCATGGTTTGTTTGCGATGCAGTAGAGGTGGGACGCGGTTCTGATGTAGAGGCGTGTGCCCGCGGCGGCGATGGAGGCGATGGTGTAGCCGCCGTCGAGCTTGTTGGTGGCGAGGATGTTGAAGTCGGGACCGGCGGCGAGGACGGTGGTCGTGGCGGTTTCGTTGGTGATGTAGAGCTTTCCGTCGGCGAGTAGGGGGGATGCGCTGACGGTGCCGCGTGCGGTGCGCGCTGGTCCCCAGACGACGTGGCCGGTCTTGGCGTTGAGGCACGTGGCGACGCCTTTGTCGTCGACGAGGTAGAGGTGGTGTCCGTCGCACGCGGGGCTCGGGACGTCGGGTCCGCCTTTGTCGGTGTATGTCCATGCCAAGTTGGATTTGGAGACGTCGCCGGTTCCTCCGGCGCGGAACGCGAGGACGGGTTTGACGCGGCTCGTGGCGTAGACATAGCCGTCGACGGCGGTCGGTGTGCCGCAGATGCGGAAGTTGCCTCGGTGTTTCGGGTTGAGTCCTCCGGCCCGCCAGATTTCCTCTCCGGTGTTCGGGTCGTGCGCGGTGACGCAGTTTGCGCCGCTGATGACGACGCGGGTCTTGCCGTTGTGGCGCAGCAACGTGGGGGTGGTGTAGGCGTCTGGCGATTCGCGTGTGGCGTCCGTGGGCCTGTTGACTTTCCATCGGGTCGCGCCGGTGGCGGCATCGAACGCGACGACGTAGGCGGGGTCGTCGGTGACGGCGCCGTGGAGGACCTCGACGATGATCTTACCGTCATGCAGGAGCGGGGACGACGCGTAGCCCCAGTAGAGACCGAACGGGCCGAAGTCTTTTTGGAGGTCTCTTTGCCAGACGGGCTCGCCGTCGATGTCGAACGCGCTGAGCAGGCCGGTACCGGTCATGGTCCAGACGTGGCGTCCGTCCGTGACTGGCGACGGCGACGCCATGTTTTGTTTGCCGTAGAGGGTGTTGCCGGCGCCAAGCCGTCGGCGCCAGCGGAGCGTGCCGTCGCGGGTGCTGAAGCACAAGAGCAACAGGTCGGGGCCGCCGGGTTCGCTGCGTCCCATCATCGGCGGCAAGCGGCGGGACACACCGGGCTCGTCGCCGTCTTCCGGTGCGCGCGACGGTGATATGACGAAGACGCGATCGCCCCAGACGATCGGCGTGGCCGCACCCCACGCGGGGAGCGGCACCTTCCAGGCGATGTTTTGCGATTCGCTCCAGGTAAGCGGCAGGTTGGTGGCGTCGCTGACGCCGGTGAGGTGCGGCCCGCGCCATTGGGGCCAGTTGTCGCCGGCCGGGGCGGTCACCGCGGCGCAGAGCAGGGTTACGGCGATCGTGCATCCATAGGGCATGAGCGTCTCCATGATCGGGGGCGCGTTTCCCGGACCGGACGGTGATCGCGGTCGGGCGCACGCGATGTCGAGTACCCGCTGTATCCGGTCCGGCGTTGCTCTCGGCGGCCGGAGGGTTGTCTCATGTCACGACCGATGCTCCGGCCCGGACGCGAGAGTATAACCGGGCGGGGTGGATGTGTACACGGGCTGATGTGGACCGTGCGGGCGGCCGCGCGCCGGAACGGCGGATGATCATGGCAGGTGTGGCGGCGATTCGCTCGGGCGGTGTGCCGGCCGGTCATTTTGGCGCGGCGTCGGGGCGCGGAGCTTGGTTCGGAACGGCGATTGGTCCAGGGTGCGCGTGTTGTATTTGCGGCGGTATGCGCGGTATGCGGGGGTGTCGGGATAGGTTTCGTCGTCGGGGTAGGGATACGCGGACATACCATGGAACGGCAGCGGCGCGACGGTTTTTCCGGTGGCGGAATTGAGGTCGCCGTCTTTGAGCCAGCCGTCGGTGTGGATGACGAAGTCGCGTTGCCAGCCGGCGGGTAGCGTGGGCGGCGCATCGGCGTTGAACGTGAGCGTGACC
>JBHHVO010000164.1:0-7426 GCA_046754365.1 Phycisphaerae bacterium
TTGGCCGTGGTGATGCTCATGTCCCGCCACTCGGTCATGACGGGTTTCAGCTTGTCGGCGGTCGACTTCGTGATCGCCCCAACGAACGGTTCATCTCCGACACGGAAGAACACCTGCGTATCCTGCCCGATCGGGGACCGATCGGAGACGTGCAGCACGTACACGGTTTCCCGGGGCTCGGGTTCTGCGTGATCCGCGTCATCGTCATCGTCGTCCGTGTCGTGCGTATCGGCGTCATCACCCGCCGCGTCGTCGCCGGCGGCTTCCTCGTCCGCGACCACGTCGGAGTCTCCGTCCTTTGCGTCATCGTCGGACGGCTCCGGCTCGGTGACGACCGTGGCGCGGATCGTGATCGCGGGCGACGCGAGACCATACACGCCGAGCTTGTCGGCGCGATCGTCATACCACTTGATCGCGCGCATGCGCGCGATCTCCGACACGAGCGTCGCCACCTTGGACGTCGCCTTCGCCGCCGCCGGCGACACCATGGCCCACGCCGCGCCTTGCTTGACGAACGCGTAGTGCGTCGGGTGGTCCGCGTCGCTCTCGTCGTCGATTTCGACACGTGTCACGTCGCCGGCGGAGAACTTGAACGCCTGCCGATCTCGGTATTCCAGTGCGCGCGGCTTGAGCAATGCCTTGAGCGACGGCTTCGCGAGACAGATGTCGTCGCGGCCGGCGATCCGAACATACGTCTGCCCGTTGCCGGCCTCGAATCCGATCTCGATCGTGTCGTTGCCGCCGTCCTTATCGGTCAGGGTCACCACGAGTTCGGGCGGATCGAGACCAGCCTGGGCGGGTGTCACGGCGCCGGGGTCACCGGGCTTGTAGCTCACCGTGTACGCAAGCCGCCGGATCTTGCGATCGATCGAATCCACCTCGTAGCTTGTCACCGGCATGTCGTGCGGCGCGGTCATCCGCCACGTGCCCTGTCCACCGCCCGACGCGTCCGGGTCGCGCTCGAACACCCATGGCTCGTCGTCGCCCTTCCGCAGGCACGTCATCTTGACCGACGTATCAGGCTCGGTGTCAAAGAGCTTCTTGGTCGCGATGTCATCGCGGTCCGACACGGTAACGTCGGTCGCCTGCGTCGACGCGGGCTCCCGCAAGGTCCACAGATAGCCGCCCCCGACGACGACGAGCGCGACGGCCAGCAAGAGTGTGGTTTTCGTGTTCATCGCTATTACCTCCGACGTACCCACCAGACGCCCACGCCGCACACGGCCGCAAGCCCCGGCCACACCACCATCGCGAGCACGCGGACGAGTGTGATGGATGCCTCGTTCTCAATCTCCAGGACCGACGCGTCGATCGGTCTGCCGACATTGACGAAGTCCACGTTGTCGTTAAGCCAATGCAACGAATTGATGAGCAGCGTGATGTTGCCGGGGTTGCGGGACCGGACCACCAGGCCTTGTGCGCCGATCGACAGTTCATTGGCCAGCGCAATGTCATCCCGGGCGAAGTCTCGGGCGCTGACCACGACGATCTTCTGTTCCGCATCGTCCTTGGTCTTCGTGGCCGCGACCGCGAGGTCGAACGGCCCCTCAAGGTCCGTCGCGACTTTCGTCAGGTACTGCTGCGTCTGTCCCTGCTCCTGGTAGGGTGCGAGACTCTGGATGGCCCACACGCCGTCCCGCTTCGGCTGCGTCAGGAGCCTGGCATGCTCGACGCCCTCGGGCGTGTCGGTCGCGAGCTTGAGCGGTGATGTAAACGGCAGGTAGACCTGACGCGCGTGCGCGCCGTGCACGATGTCATGGTCGGACGTTTCGACGTCGACCAGGACGGCAAACGACGGACGCTGAGGCGGAATATACTTGCCCGGCTCGACACTGATCGTGCGGATGATGAGCCGCTCCCAATCGACCTCGATGCCCCATTCGTCCTTGAGGTAGTCCACATACTCATACGTGGACGGGATCGCGCCGAACATGCCCGGCATCCATCCCGCCACGAAGAGCGCCCGGCCGGATTCGCCAACGGCGTCGAGGACGGCGCGGCGGTTGGGCTCGCCGAACGGCGGCTCCTGGCTCGGCTGACCGAACGGCCCGCGCTCCGGCGGCGACGGCTTGAGCACGACGTAGATGGTCCGGGTCGGTTTCGGATCGATGTCCGGCGGCGTGTCGCTGGTCTTGAGGTCCCATTCCTTGACCACGAAGTTCACCTCTTCGAGGCGCTGCTTGATCGCGCGATACGGCGGGGCCGGCTGACGCGGTGCAAATCCGCCCATGAACAACGGCTGACCGCCGTACCGGACGAACACGACCGCGGTCTGCTCTTTGTGCGTCACGCGAAGGATCGCCGACGTCAACTTCTCCTCGCCCTTAAACGCGCGGTCTTTGAAGCCGACCCGTCGTGCGGCCCGGCTCTCCTGAACCGGTGGCCAGACGGACAGGAAGTCCACGACGACCGCGTCGTCATCCGTCTCCACGACGATTGCGTTGCTCGTCGGGTCCAATTGCCCGAGCAGCTCATCGATGTCGAGCGGCTCGAGTTCGTTCGCCGCGGAGAGCGCGTCTTCGAGCGATGCGACGACGTCCTTGAAACGATCGGCGGCGCCGCCGAGAAAGTCCGCTTCGTCCGCCGGCATCGACGGATTCCGCGCGACCTCCGCCTTCCCGCTCCGCGCGATCGCGTCGAGCTGCTCCTTGAACTGCCGGTACACGGACTTGAGCTCATTCACGGCGGCCGCGTGTTGCGGTGTCTCGACACCGGGTCCCGCGGCGTGCGCCACGGTGTCGCGCGTTCGCTCCACCTCGTCGGACCACCGCCTCAGGACCTCCGCGACCTGTCCGGACAGCGCAGAAACCTGGCCACCGCCGAGCGAGCCGCTCAAGCCGTCGGCGCGGGCCGCCTCATCCTGCAACAGACCGGCGATCCGGCCGTAGAGCCCGTCCGGATCGAGGAACCGGTCGACGCACACCTGATACGCGGCGATCTGCTCGCGATACTTCGGCTTGTCGCGAAGCCGCGCCGCGAGCGCCTTGTAGTCGGCGTGGTCCTTGAGCGGGTTGACCCACGTCTTCTTGACCCTGGCGCGGTTCGTGGCCTCGTAGAGGCTCAGCAGGTCATCCACGGCCTGGCGGTAGCGGTGCTGGTCCTCCTCCTCCCGGTCGGTCTCGAAATACAGTGACGTCAGCGTCACGCCCGTGTCGAGCCCGCGCAGCAGATGCTCGGTGCCGTCACTGATACTGTTGACACCCGACGACGTCATGTCCGCGCGGGCGTGGGATCGCCAGGCCAGAAGCTGCAGTACGATCACAATGCCCGCCGCGAGTGCGATCGCGACGCCTACGTTCGTGCCGACGACCATCCGCCGGCCCGTCGACATCCCCGGTCCGGAATCTGTCTGCGCTACCGCCATCGCCGCATCTCCAACGCCTTGACCGAAAGGAACAGGAAGAACGCCGTCGTCGTCACGAAGAACACGACGTGGTTCACATCGATCAAACCCCGAACGAAATCGCCGAAATGACTGTAGATCGCCAGATGCTGCAGGACCGCACGCGGCCAGCCCTCCACATACTGCGCGATGAGCGACGCCGCGAACGTCATCACCGCCAGCGCCACGATGCTCAGTAGACCCGCGATGAGCTGATGCCTGGTCCACGCGCTGAAAAAGAGCCCGACCGCGATGTACAGCCCTCCGATGAGGATGAGCCCGATATACTGGCAGATCAGCAAACTGAAATCGACGCGCCCGAAGAACGCCATGATAATCGGGTACAGCAGCATCGTGCCGAGCAGCACGAGATAGAACACCACCGCCCCGAGAAACTTGCCGAGCACGATATCCGTCTCCGTGATCGGCACCGTCATGAGCGTCTCGATCGTCCCGCTCCGGAGCTCCTCACTGATGAGCCGCATCGTCAGCATCGACAGCACCCCGAGCAGGATGAACAGAATCGGCGACGAGAGCAGCCCCCGCAGCGATGCCTCCGCGCCCTGTTGGAACGAGCCGAGCGCGAACACCGCGCCGGCCGAAAGCAAGAACACAACGTTCATCGCGTACGCGATCGGTGACAAAAAGTACGCACCGAGTTCGCGCTGAACCATCGTCGGTACGTTCCGCATCGATACCTCCCTAACTCCAGCCATCTCCGGCGTTGCCATGAACGCCGAACTTCCGCGCCGTACCTCAAGCCACCGGCTCGTCGGTGACCGGGTCCGCACGCCACCCGGGCGGGCGCCATGTAACCAACACATCCCGCCCACTTTTCACGAACCAGCCCGGAGACGATCCAAAAGCAACCAATGCGCGGCTCAAGGGCACCGCCCGCCGCACTACCGCCATCGTGGATCAACCGACGACACGGCCGGGACCGGCCGCACCACATACGATGCACCGCCGACCACCGCGTCCACAACAACACGCCCACAACACCACGACGCGCGATGCCGCTACGCGAGCGCGGTCGCCTGTCTCTGGTGTTGCTCGGCCGTCACCTGGACGAAGAAATCCTCCAACGACCCGCCCTCGCGTCGGATCTCACGAAGCGACCAGCCCTGCGCCGTCGTGAGCTTGAACAGATCCTCTCGGACATCCCGGTCGGGCGCGGCGTCCACGGCAAGCCGCGTCCAGCCGTCATTGGCAGCAAGCTCCACGCGGCTCACACCCGCCAGCGCCCGTACCTTGTCTTCAAGCTCGCGTTCCGGGCCGCGAATCTCCGCGACGATCCGCGACCCGGTGCGGAAACGCCCACGCAACGCATCGAGCGACCCGGCCGCGACGATCCGACCGGACGCGATGATCATCGCGTCGCTGCAGATCTGTTCCACGTCGTGCAGGATGTGCGAGCTGAGCAGGATCGTGTGCCGCCGGCCCAACTCGCGGATCAGGTTGCGCGTCTCGCGAATCTGCGTCGGGTCGAGCCCGACCGTCGGCTCGTCCAGGATGAGCACGTCCGGATCGTGCATGATCGCGTCACCAAGGCCCACGCGTTGACGCATGCCTTTGGAAAGCTGCCCGATCGGTCGATCGATGAACTCCCCGAGCCAGCACCGCTCGGCGACCCGCCGGGTCGCCTCGATCCGCTCGGGCCGGGTCATCCCGCGGAGCTTGCCGCGAAAATGCAGGTACTCGCGAACGCGCATTTCCGGGTATAGCGGCGCGGACTCGGGCAGATACCCGATCCGGCGGCGCACCGCCATCGAGTTCGTGAACACGTCATCCCCGCCCACCGTAGCCGAACCGCTCGTTGCCGACTGATAGCACGCCAGGATGCGGATCGTCGTCGTCTTCCCCGCGCCGTTCGGGCCGAGGAAACCCACCACCGTACCACGCTCGACGTGGAACGAGATGTCGTCCACCGCCGCGAGCGCCCCATACCGTTTGGTTAGATTCGTAACGCGGATCATCACAAAACCTCAGCCGGTTCCACACAACTTGGCCATCCCCATGCTCAACATGCGAGCCGCCGCATCACACCACCGAGAACGCACCGGCGGCGCGCCGCAACGGCTTCGGCATGGCGTCCGGCCATGGGAGCCACGTCCAACCCCATGCGCCATGGGAGCCACGCTAACCCCATACACCATGGGTCGGCCCGCCGGGCCACACACGGCGCCGAGCAACGTCGAGCACCCTACTCGGATGGATGATACGCTCAGGATGCACGGAACGCGCCGCCAAATGTCGCCCGCCAAACACCGGATCGCGCCTTCTATCACGCTACGCGTCCCACTGTCAAGGCCGACAACACCACACAGCACAACGCCGGCCGCGTGTCGCCCCTCGCCCCGGCCGCGCCGCCACCGAACTCGCGCGCGCCGCATGTGGCCGCCGATTTCGTGCCCGACCTCGACACGACACCGCGATCCGCATCGCGGACACGGAGCAACCAGCGGTCGGGTGCCCCGCGACGAGGCAGCCCTGTGCCCGCGCCACGCACCAACCGGACCTCCAAGTCAATACCTGCAACTGGCGTGCTCAACCCAACCACGACCCGTTCGCCGAAACGGACGTCCGGTCCCGATGCCCCGGAAACCACCCCTTCCAACCCATCCATGTGACACGGCGCGCCCGTCGGCGGAACGCATCGTGTCCCAACGGCAACGTTACGCAGACAAGCCCTTGCAGGTTCACGGCGATCCCCACCACCGCTACCGATCCGCACGCCACCGCCGATGCCCGGCCCGTCATGGCCGCGCTCACGATCGATCATGCCAGGATGAGGCCGGGACATGTCGGGGCCGCGCGCCCCCAACACCACCGGGCGCCGGCACCACGCGATACCGTAGACGCAACCCGCGTTAAAGCATTGCTTGCACTTCAACCCCAAGGCTTGATATGCTGAGCGCCGGTCGCTGACACGGACGCTCGTCGGCCCCTAACGCTGGGGCCGGCGCACGATCGATGCCGCGGCGGTCGCAGCGATCGCGTCGGTGTAGCCGAGCGGCCCCATACCCTCGTTCGTCTTGGCCTTGACGCTCACCGCTCCCGCTTCGAGCCCGATGAGTTGGGCAATCGAGTCCGCCATCGCCCGTTTGTGGGGCGTCAGCTTCGGCGCCTCGGCGTGCACGATGACGTCCACGTTATTCGGGGCGAATCCCATGTCGTGGATGCGACCGATCGCCTGCGTCAGAAGTTTGCCGCTGTCGGCGCCCTTGTACGCCGGGTCGTCATCCGGAAAGAGGTCGCCGATGTCGGGCAGACCCGCCGCGCCGAGCAGCGCGTCCGTGACGGCGTGCAGCACGACATCGGCATCACTGTGGCCCAGCAGCCCCTTGCTGTGCGCGATCTCGACGCCGCCCAGGACGAGCCGGCGTCCCTCCACGAGCCGGTGGATGTCGTAGCCTATGCCGGTGCGAAACCCTTCATGCATTCGAAAACCCTCAAGCTCAACGCGCCGCGCCAACACCACTGGAGCCGATCGGACTCGAACCGACGACCTTCTGGTTGCAAACCAGGTGCTCTCCCAACTGAGCTACGGCCCCGCGCGTGCGTGACTGGCCCGGATTCCCGTTGACACTGCCTCCCGGCGCTCCTGACGTCGCGGGGACATGAGCCTTACCATCCGCTGTCCCCGGCCACCGCGTGTCCCGAGCGGTGTGGGCGGCGCGGCGCGGGCGTTGAGCAGCTCGACCCGCGGGTCGGTCGTGCTTGAACCCGCCGCTGCCCGGCGCCATCCGCCACGCCCGTCGAGCGCTGAAAACCGGGGCGGCGGCGCCGTCGCTCGAGCGTGCTCGATCGAGCCCGTGTGCGCGCTGTGAGCCCGCGCGGGGACGAACGCCGCGACACGAGGCCGGGCCGGGCCGACCGGTCTTCGGGGCCGCCGTACCAGGTGGCCGCCGGTTCGGCGGCTTGCGGCGCGACGCCCGCGTGATCCGGTATCGCGCACATTTGTGTAGTCTAGCGGTGTCTGCTCGGGGGTCCAGCGCTGTCACGTCGGCATCGGCATGGCGGTATGACCCCCGGCATGGCTGC
>JBHHVO010000165.1:0-7387 GCA_046754365.1 Phycisphaerae bacterium
GCGGAGAGGACGTCGGCTCGCCGGGCGCGCTACCACCGCCCGGCGTACGCCCGCGGGAACCGCGCGAAGTCGCCGGGGCCGACATCCCCGCGTCGAGCACTCGGCCCCGTAAGCAGCACCCGGTGCGCGGCATCGACGCCCGGCAAGCGTACGAGCACGGTCGGGTCGCCACGCTCAGCCGCGTGCGGCCCGGCTCCGGTCACACGCTTCACCGGAATCGCAACACCAAGAGCCCTGACCCGGTGATCGCCGCGACACCGGCGGCGCTCGCGCGCGCTTCCGCCAGAAACGACGCCCCACGCCCACGCACCCACCGGCCCGACACACTTACCCTCGTAAACCCAATCGCTGATGTCTGACCGCCTCGTCACCCCGCACCGCCGGCCCGTGTACCACGGCCGCATAGCGCCCGTGCAGCGGATCGCATGTTCCCTGTCAAAAACCGGCGCCGACGACTCGGGGTTCTCAAACCGGATCGCTTCGGTTATGTACTAAACCAACTTTGGTCATGCTCAGCGCGAGGACGATCCGCCGGCGTACATCGTCCGCGTTGAACAGCCGCGGCGTGATGACGATCCGATCTGACGCGATGACCCGCTCGACCAGTGCGAACACTTGCGCCAGAAGGAACGTTCTGTTTCGGTAAGGTCGTCGTCCTGGCCGTCCTTGACATCGTGCTTGTGGACAAGCGCCCGGAAGTTGCCGCCATAGCGGATGCCGTACCGCGGGTCGATGCAGACCATCTGTACCTTGCTCGGCATGCCATCCGTTTCCAGCAGGGAGTTCATGACCAGCAGCGACTCGGCCGCGATCACGCGGTTCGTCCCAGCCCTCGGCGTGTCTGTAAAACGCGCTCGCCCCGGTGTCGGGCGGGCGATCCAGGTATGGGCGTCGTGCGTCGGCGGCAACGCGCGGCCCGGGGAGACCCATATGCCCAAAGCATCCAAGAACGCACCGGAGCGAGCGCTGTTGCTCGCGATCATCGACGAGGCATACAACAAGCGGGCGTGGCACGGACCCAGCCTTCGAGGCTGCATCCGCCGCGTAACGCCCGCCATCGCCGCGTGGCGACCGCGCCCGGGGCGACGCAACATCGCCGAAATCCTCGTACACTGCGCATACTGGAAGTACGCCGTCCGGCGGCGGATCCGCGGAGACAAGCGCGGGTCGTTTCCGCTCAAGGGAAGCAACTGGTTCGAGCTGCCGCGCCGGCTCACGAAGCGCGAGTGGCAAGCGTACGTCCGACTCCTCGATGAACAACATCATCAACTCCGCGACACCCTCGCATCCGCCGCGTGGTCCAGGTTGCGCAACGACGGCAACGGCATCGCGCCGACCGCGGCGCACGTACACGGCATCGCCATGCACGACCTCTACCACGCCGGACAGATTCAGACGATCAAGGCGCTGCACAAACAAGCAAGCGCCGGATGATCGGGCAAACACGCAATCGAGCGTACTATGGCGGGCGACGACCTCGCGCGCGCCGCGCTCGACGCACGCACCCGCCCCGCCGCGTCATGCCGGGCCCGAGCCGGTGGCTCAGCGCCGTAAGACGCCGCAAAACACGCGGGCGTCGCGTCCTCGCCGGATCGCGAAGCGCCTGCGCGTCCGCAATCCCGGTCGGCGGCTGACACGAAAACCGGGAAACCGCCGGTTTTTCTGATAACCGCCGTTCGCGTGACCGATGACGATCGCCGGGGTGACCCGGCTCGTCGGGCATGCGGCGCGTCAGGTCGGTGGTAAGCTATGCGCATGACGCACCCGGCGACGTGGCTGTTCTCCGTGATGCTTATCGGGGCGACCGAAGCAGCCCCCCAGGCCCAGACCGCGCCACGGCCCCCGCGACCCCTCGCCGCGCGAATCGTCTTCACGCAGATCCCGGTCCATGCGCCCGCCCAACACGCCCCGACCGCCGCGTCGAGGATCGTCACGCTCGACACAACGCGTCCGCGCAACGCCATCACCGTCCTGACACCCGGGTTCGTCACGGCGCGCTATCCCGACGTCTCGTTCGATGGCCGGCGCATCCTCTTCGTCGGAACGCGCCGCCAGGCACCGGCGAACGCTGCACCCGCGACCGACCCGGCCGATCCAAGCGGCACGCGACATGTCTGGGAAATCAACATCGACGGCACCGGGCTCCGGAGGATCACGCCCCTGTCGGGGCCGCGCGTCGCGGATGCCCCCGCGATCTACCTCTCGACCATGTACACCATGGACGCCGACCGGCCGATCGCCCAGATCGCGTTCATCAGCGAGGAACACGGCCGGGCCATCCATACGTGCCACATGGATGGCACACACGTTCGGCAAATCACGTTCAACCCCTACGGCGTCTCCGATCCGTGGCTGCTCAGCGACGGGCGACTGCTCTACAGCCAGCGCCGGCCTCGGGCCGCCGGTGCGGGCGACGCCCAGGCCTCGTGCCTCATGACGATCAACACCGACGGCACGGACATCTTCCCATTCGCGGCCGTGCACGAGCCGCCCGCCGATCGGGGCATGCCGTGTGAAACCGCCGACGGGCTTGTGGTCTACGTGGAATCCACCTCCGGCGATCGCTACGGCGGCGGATCGCTCGTCGCCGTCGCGCGGACCCGCAGCCTGCACACCCGCCGCGTCATCGCCCCGGACCGTGACGGTCTCTACTGCACACCGTCCCCGACCGTTGACGGATCGCTCCTCGTGTCGTACATCGCGCAAGCAGGCGCCTCCTACGGCATTCACGTCCTCGACGTGGCCACCGGCAAGCGCGCCGGCAACGTCTACGACGACCCCGCCTGGCACGACATCGGCGCGGTCGTCGCGGCCCCGCGCCCGACGCCGAACGGGCGCTCCAGCGTCGTCGACGATCGGGCGCTCACCGGCTGGCTCTACTGCCTCGATGCGTCTATGTCCGATCGCGCAAACGCCCGGCACGTTCCACCGGGGTCCATCCGGCGTGTCCGGGTCATCCGCGCAGCCCGGCTTGCGTCCCACGAGGAAACCCTCGGCCACGCCACGGTCGAATCGGATGGATCCTTCTTCATCGAAGTGCCAGCGCGCACGCCCCTGAGGTTGGAGACGCTCGACGACTCCGGCGCGGTCCTACAGCGCATGAGCAACTGGATCTGGGTCATGCCGCACGAACGCCGAGGCTGCATCGGCTGCCATGAAGACCGCGAGCTCACGCCGCCGAATCGCCACGTGCTCGCCCTCCGCAGGCCGGCCGAGCGCATCGGAACCCACCACCGCGGATCGTTCGGCGCCGCCGGACACAACGCGCCCCGTGGAGCCCCGGTGAAATGACCACGGCCCAACCACGCCACACCGGTTTCGCGACCGCCGTCCTCGCCGTTTTCGCCGCCTGCGCCGTCGACGCGCCGCGATCCCGAGCCGTCGCTCAGGACGCGGCGTTTCCGCTCTACGTCGGGTGGCGAAGCTGCGTCACGTGCCACGCCTCCGCCGGACCCGGCCGCGCGTGCACGCTCGAAGCCATACCCGAGCACGAAGACGCCTACGACGCGCTCTCGCGGTCCGCCGCGCGGCACATCGCGGCCGTCAGCGGCGTCCCACAACACCCGACGGAAAGCAGAATCTGCCTCGGCTGCCACGCCACCGCCGCGGACGAGGGACCGCGGTGGACGACCGATACGTTCGACGTCGCAGACGGCGTGCAGTGCGAGGCGTGCCACGGCCCGGGAAGCCTCCACGTCCGCGCGTGGCGCAACACGCCCCACGACGCCGCCGAACCCCCGCGCCGAACCACCGGTCCGACAGGCCGGTCGCCCCGGAATCCTCCCCGGCCGCATGCCTCGTCGCTGAACGCGGGCGACCGTACCGCGTGTCGCAACTGTCACGTCGACCGCCCGTCGCACACGCTCGTGCTCGACGACGGCTATCGACGACCCCACGCCGACCGACGCTACAAGACCCCCGTCAACCTGGCCGTCTCACCGACCGGCGACGTGCTCTACGTCGTGTGCGAACAGAGCAACACGCTCGCGATCGTGGATCCGGCGGCGCGGACCGTCCTGACGGAACTCGCCGTCGGCCTCCGCCCGCACGGTGTCGCCGTCGCGCCGGACGGACGAACCGTCTACGTCACCAACCGCATGGCCAACTCCGTCACCGTCATCGACACCGCGGCGCGGCGCGTCACGGCAACGGTCGCGGTCGGCGCCGAACCGCACGGCGTCGCCGTAGCCCGCGATGGTCATCGCCTCTTCGTACTCAACACCGGTGATGATGCCGTCTCCGTCGTCGATCTGAACACGCTCACGGAACTCAAGCGCCTCGCGGCCGGTCGCGGACCGTGGGCGCTCGCGCTCCATCCCACCGATCCATCGCTCCACATCACCAACGTCAGACCGAATCCCGCGCCGTTTCGTGAACCCCACACGTCCGAGCTGACCGTAGTCGACACGCAACGGGGTATCGCGATCGACCGACGAAACGTCGCCGATGCGAACATGCTCATGGGCATCGCATACGTGCCCGACCCCCCCGTCGCGATCTTCACCATGATGCGCACCAAAAACCTCGTCCCGATCACGCGCCTCGCCCAAGGCTGGACCATCACAAACGGCCTCGGCATCGCGTGGCCGGGCGGGCGCGTGGATCAGGTCCTTTTGGACGAGCCGAACCGCGCATTCCCCGACCCGACCGATGTCGCGGTCCGTCCGGATGGGCGGTATGCGCTCGTCACGAGCGCCGGTGCGAACGAACTGGCCGTCGTCGACGTCGCGGCGCTGCTCGCGACCGTCACCACCGCAACCGACGACGCGCGACGCGACATCCTCCCGAACCATCTCGGCACCAGCAGCCGCTTCATCACCCGCCGGATCGCCGTCGGAACCAATCCGCGCGGCGTCATATTCGCCCCGGACGGGCGCCGCGCATACGTCGCGTGCGCGCTCGACGATACCGTGACGATCCTCGACGCCCGCGAGTTTCGCGTCGTCGGGCGGATTGACCTGCACCAGGCACCGCCTGATCCACCGCGCCGCACGGCCGGCGCGCCCGACCCGCACGCCGCCAACGCCGCGCCCGCCGCCGCGCCACCGGTCACCGAAATCCGTCGCGGCGAGCGACTCTTCCGAAACGCCGACAACGCGTTCGGACGCCAGTTCTCCTGCAGTAGCTGCCACCCAGACGGACACATCAACGGCCTCACGTTCGACATCGAGGCCGACGGCATCGGCATGCACCCGGTCGACAACCGCACGCTCCGCGGTATCTTCGACACGCCCCCGTTCAAATGGGAAGGCACGAACCCATCGCTCCACCGACAGTGCGGACCGCGACTCGCCGTCTTCTTCACACGCCTCGACCCGTTCACCCCCGACGAACTCCAAGCCCTCGTACGCTATGAGTCCACGATCGAGCGACCCCCAAACCGCCACCGACGCCCCGACGGCCTCACGCCCGCACAGCGACGCGGCAAGGCCGTCTTCGAGCGGACGCACACGAACACCGGCCGGCCGATCCCACGCATGTTGCGGTGCGCCACATGCCACAACACGCCATACCGAAACGCACGCGCGCTGTCCGACACCCGCGCCGCCGTCGGCACGACGCTCTGGTTCGACGCGCGCGCCGACGTCGTCGTCGAAGACCTCTTCGACGTCGATGCCTACGGCGAGCTCGGCATCTTCGTCTTCGCCGACACCGGCATCGCCGACAAGGCCTTCGACGTTCCAAACCTGGTCAACGTCTGCGACACACCGCCCTACCTCCACAACGGCGCGGCCGAAACGCTCGAGGAAATCTGGACGAGATTCAACATGCTCGATCGACACGGATACACCGCCGACCTGACGCGCCCACAGTTCAACGACCTCATCGCATACCTCAAGGCCCTCTGACCCGTACCACCATGCATCATGCCGCGATAACACGCTCGCCGATCCGCTGGATCGCTCGACTCCGCCGCATCACCGCCGGTATCACGGCACGCTCGTGCGCCGCCGCCCGCCGCGCGATCGCCGCGATGCCGCCTACCGCGCGACGCGTGCGACGCTTGGCCCTCGGCGCGATCGGCGTCGCCCACGCCATCGCGACGACGGCCGCGCACGCCACCCCGCCCCCCCCAACCGCCGGACCGAATCACACCGACCCCGCGTGGCGCAGGTTCACCACCGCCGACGGCCTGCCGCACAACAGGATCCGGTGTCTCCGCGTCGACGGTAACCGCCTCTGGGTCGGCACCAACGGCGGCCTCGCCGTCTATGACCACGATGCGTGGACGCGCTGGACCGTCGCGAATGGCCTCCCGTGGCCCGCCGTCCACGCGATCGATCTGGACCCGACCACCGGCGACCTCTGGCTCGGCACCTGGGGCGGCGGCCTCGTCCGCTTCACCGCCGGGCGGTTCGATCGCTTCGACCAGCTCAACAGCGGCCTCGCGGGCAACATCGTGTTCGCCGTCGTCGCGGACGGCGAACACGTCTGGGCGGCCACCAACACCGGCATCAGCGCACTCGATCCAACCACCGAAACCTGGTCGCTCTACGCCCCGCGCCGCGCCGGCACGCCGGAGCGCGTCGCCACCGCGCTCGCGCGCCGCGGTCCGTATCTTGAGGCACGTTTCTGGCGTGCCGACACGGCCCGGCTGGATCTCGCTGCAGGGCGCTGGACCCGCGTCGCGCCACCCATCGAACACGGCCCCCGACCGCCCGATACGTTCCAGACGACCGACACGACGTTCCAGTGCACCGCGCTCCAGGACCACACCCTCTGGATCGGCACCGCGGACGGCCTGTTCCGAGGCCCTGCCAACACCCTACGCCGCGACACCCTGGACGCCCTACGCCGTAACACCGGACACGCCCTACGCCGCGACAACGAACACGCCGCCTACACCGAAGACGCCACGCACACCGAAGCCGCCACCCACACCGGACACCCGCCCCCGCCGCGCAGCTATACCTCGCCCGCACGCGACGAACCCGCGCCACCGCCGATCGCGCAGCCCGACGCCGTGTTCTCCATCGCAGCGCTCGGACCGACCTCCCGCACCGTCGCCCTCCCCGCGCCGCCACCGCCCGAACCGCCGACGCAACCGCCAGCCGAACCGCCGGCACAGCCGAACGCACCGCCCCCCACGCCGGACCGCACCGCGCCGTCCTACCGGCCCGACCTGCTCGCCGTCCACCTCGCGGTCGAGGACTTCAACACCCGCGCCGCCCGCGACGGTACCCGTCGTTGCCAACTCATCACCGGCCCGAAAGGCTACGCACGCTACGGCTGGGCCACACCCGAAGACGATTTCGCACACTATGCGCTCGACCCCGGCGTGCTCGGCATCGTCGGAACCCTGCCCGAAACGAGTCGCATCGCCGACGCCGTCGCATACTATTCCGAGGTCCCGGTCGTCAACACAGCCCCACCAAACGACGGCGCC
>JBHHVO010000166.1:0-7337 GCA_046754365.1 Phycisphaerae bacterium
AAGCCGTAAGCTGTAGGTCGTGCGCTTCGGCTGGGTGGACGTTGGTGGGAGATGGATCGGTGGGGAACCGGTGGCGGGGGTTGGATTCGGGTGTGTTCCAGGGGTTGGCGCGGGATGTCGAACGGGGCAGCGGGCATCGGGCGCGCGATGGGAAGACAAGTCACACCGCGCGGGTGTGGTGCCGATAAATAGCGGCGGGGTGGCCCGGCACGCGACACGTACGGGACGACGAGGGAGAAGACCGGGCGACACACCCCGGGGCGGCGGACGAACGGGGAACGCCCGGGTTGTGTCGCCGGTTCGGGGTTTGACGGTAGGCGGACGAGCACGACCAGGGGCTTGCGTCGGGGGTTGGATCACGTCACGCGCCGTGGTTCGGAACGGACGGGGCGCGGGCGGGTAGGGGGAAGGTTGTGGTGAGCGCGTTGAAGCGCGAGAAGCTTGGGAATCGGCTCGGGGGGGCTTGCCCTCCCTGGCTCGGCGGGAGCCTCGCCCTCCCGGGCGGCGGGGGGCTCGCCGTCCCGGGCGGCTCGGCGGGAGCCTCGCCCCCCCTAGGTCGGCGGGGGGCTCGTCGTCCCCGGCTCGGCGGGGGGCTCGCCGTCCCGGGCGGCTCGGCGGGAGCCTCGCCCTCCCGGGCGGCGGGGGGCTCGCCGTCCCGGGCGGCTCGGCGGGAGCCTCGCCCTCCCTAGGTCGGCGGGGGGCTCGCCGTCCCGGGCGGTGGGGGCTGATGGTGTGTGGGTTGTGGGGATGCTAGGGAACCCGTTGGGTTCAGGGGCGAGGATGCACGCGTGTGGGGTGTCAACGCATGGGGGCGTCGTGGGAGATACGTCGTGACGGACCTTGTGGCGGAGGCGCGACGGTATTATGACGCGAACGCGCACCGGTATGACACGCGGCATGGGGTGGTGCATGCGGGTCAGTGGCACAACTTTGCGCGGTACTACGAGCCGTTTCTTTCGAACGCGATTCCGGGCGGCGCCCGTGTGTTGGAGCTCGGTTGCGGCACGGGTGTGTACACGCGATGGCTTTTGGATCGCGGGTGCCGGGTCGTGGGGATGGACATCAGCCCGCGCATTTTGGATGAAGCGCGGCGGCGCTGCCCGGGCGCGGTGCTCGTGCAGGGCGACTGCGCGGACCCGGCGTCGTTCCTTCCCGACGGGGCGCTCGCGCAGCCGTTCGATGTGATTCTGGGCGTCAACACGTTCAGCTACTACCCGGGGAAATCCAAGGCGATGCGCCGGTATCGGGAGCTTGTTCGGGTCGGTGGGCGCATCGTGTTGATGGATATGAACGGGGCATGCCCGTTGTATAGGATCATGACATGGGCGGGCAAGAACGAACTCCGCACGTGGTACCAAGAAGTTCAACACAATACGGAGCGCACGCTCGCCCGCCTCGTCCGCGACGCGCAGATGGAAGTGCGGGCGTTTGCGCATTTCGCGTTTATCCCGAACGGCGTGGGTTCGGGCGTGGTCGGCGTGCTGAGACCACTGGATGCGATGCTCCATCGCGTCCCGGGGATGAGGCGATTGGCGATGCGCGTCGGGCTTGTAGCGGAAAGAACGTAGGGGATCCTCCCGCCCGTTCATGCGCGTGTGGCCGCCGGCCGGTTCCCTACGGGCGCGGTTCGAATTGGGGGACGAGCCGAGACAGCGACGCGCAACCAAGCGCTGATGGTCCATGACGCGTGCAGTGATGAGCCGATGTGTGGATTCCCGGGGGTTCGTCGGGTGGCATGGGCGCACTCGTTTGCGCGTGCGCGTTGAAGTTCCGGCGACACGGGCAAGCCGTCGCCGGCCCGTGTCGCCCATGATAGGTAGTGTCACGGAGCGCTAGACTCATGGAAGAGGTGTTTCGTCATTGGGGGTTCTCGCGCAACCAGTGGCGTGACGTCGTGGGATCGGGGCGTCTGGTCGATCAGGACGGTTGGGCCGACGCCCGGCCCGAGTTCGGTCGCGTGCGGCTTGGGGATGAACTCATTGACCGATGTGGTCCGTGGGCGACGGCGTGCGCGGACGGGTGGTGGGGTTGGTTGGTCGGCGACGGCGCGGCGCGGTGTGACGGGGAGCCGGTGGCGTGGTTTGCGTCGTCGGACGGGACAACGCGGCCGATCGTTACGCGGACGCAGCCGGGTTGTTACGCGTTTTCGTTTCGCGTGGATGACACGATTCGCTTCATCCAGAATGAGCGTTTCGTTGCGCACGCGGCACCGCTGTATGTACGGCTGGGGGTTCGGCCGTGCGTGTTGCCGGCGTGGCTGAGAAGCCGCGCATTCAAAGGGATGAGCGTCGTCCGGCGTCTCGGGTGCCGTAGCGGTCGGGCGGTTTCGGCGGACGGCACGGACCCATCGGTGGACGCGTGGCGCTGGATGATCCGGGAGGTCGTGGTGGAACATACCGGGGAACCGGGCGTCCCCCTCTGGCCGGACGGGAAACGGTTCGCGGCTGTGGTTACGTTCGACGTGGACACGGCGTATTCGTTTCGTCACGGGGCGATGACGGCGTTGGCGGATTCCCTGGATGGGCTGGAGGTGAAGGCGGCGTGGATGACGGTGACGAAGAACCTGGCGTCGATCAGGCCGGGCGTGGACGATCTTCATGCGGCGGGGCATGAGATCGGGTTTCACGGGACGCTGCACGATCACCGGCTCGCGTTCTTGCCGTGTCATGAAATGCGCGCCCGGCTGAGGGAAGGCATGGGGCTTCTCGGCGGGTACGATGTCAAGGGGTTTCGATCTCCGAGCTATTTGCGAACGCCGGGACTCTACGGTGCGTTGAACGGATCGGTGTCGTATGACATGAGCATGCACGACAGGTTTTTCCGAACATCGGGATTGACCGGCGTTCGCGAGGGGTGCGGCACGTGCATGCCGTTTGTGATTGCGGGAACGGATGTATTGGAGATTCCCACGACGGTTCCCGAGGACTGGAACCTCGAGCTTGCGGGCCACACGGCGTGCACCGCGCTGGACCGCCAGCGCGCGGCCGTCGGGTTGATCGCGGACCGGGGGGGCGTCGCGAACGTCGTGCATCATCCGGAGCCGCATCTGTCACTGCGGCGCGAGTGGCTTGCGGCGTTTTTTGAACTGGTGGCGTTTTTGTCGGCGGATCACACGGCTTGGGTGGTCCGGCCGCGCGAGGTTGATCGGCATTGGCGTGAGCGGATGGCGCTCATCGACGGGCTTTGGGGATCGACGGCGGATTCGGACCGGGGCTCGCGCGTCGCGACGGCGGCACATACGTGCGCGGTTGCGGGGTAATGGCGAGGTGCGCGTTGGGTGGGGGTTGTTCGCCGCGGGGTGGAACGATGTCGGGGTGATTTGGGCGCGGATCGGTGCCGATGGGGGTTGGTGGGGACGATCATCGTGTCCCCGATGTCCAATCGGTCATGGGTCACCGGCGGGTCCTAGACATGCACCGGTTGGAGACCGGTGCCACACACACAGACCGGCTGGAAGCCGGTGCCACACACATCGACCGGCTGGAAGCCGGTGCCACGTGCGTATTGGTTGGGAGGCGGTGGCCGCGGCGTGGGCGGATGGGACGGTAGTAACCCACGGGCGTGGTGGTGCCGATATATCGCTGAGGGGTGCATGCGGATGGGGTGGTGTGCGTGAGGTGAGGGGTCGGCACGTCCGAAAACCGTAGGGGTTTCACGATGCGCGAGGGCAGGTCAGGTACGGGCGATGCGGCGCCGGTGATCCGGGCGTCCGCGGACGATTCGGCGGGGCTCGCGGGTGTGCCTGTTGAACGCGGGGCGTTACGACGACGCGTCGGTGTGGTTCTCTCGGGCGGGTGTTCATGGTGGGGCGACGGCGTCGCTGGCGGGGTATGTCGCGGCGTGCCACATGGGGCGTGGTGACGCGGGTGCGGCGGCGGCGGCGTTTGCGCAACAGACGGAAGCGGACGGCGCGGACGTGACGGCGCGGATTCGTCATGCGCTGGCGTTGCGTGCTGCGGGTCGACGCGACGACGCGGTGGCGTCGCTTCGCGCGTCGGTGGCGGTGATGCCGGAATGCGCGGAGCTTCACTTCCAACTGGGTACGTTGTTGGCGGACGCGGGGGCGTATGAAGAGGCGGAGCTTCGGTTTACCCAGGCGCGGAACATTGATCGTGACCACGTGGAGGCGCATGTGAGTCTTGCGATGTGTTGTGGGGTGCGCGGTGCGGTGGGGGATGCGATGGGTCACCTGCAACGTGCGCAGGCGGCGCGGCCACATGATGCTCGGATCGGTTTGCTGTTGGCTCAGGCGGCGCGGGCGGTTGCGCAGGGGGGCGGGCGGGCGTCGGTGCGTGCGGCGATGCCGGTGGACACGACGCTTGATGATCCGGCGGGGATCGAGGCGTTGTCGCATGTGATCGAGTCGGATCCGGATTTCGTGGACGCGTTTCTTTCGATTCCGTCGGGCGAGGTGGATGAGCGTGTGTTCGCGATGTTGCTGCGGACGCTCGAGCTGGCGCTGGAGCGCGAGCCGGAGCACGCGGAGCTGCACTATCACTGTGGGCGGGTGCTTGAGCGTCTCGGTCGTGATCGGGAGGCGATCGACGCGAACGAGCGTGCGGTGGGGCTTGACCCAACGTTCATCGCCGCGTTGGTGGAGCTCGGGCGGTTGTATCACCGTACGGATCGGGATGCGGACGCGACGACGCGGCTTGAACAGGCGGTGGCGGCGGGTGGCGAGTACGCGGACGTGTATGTGTTGCTCGGGCATCTCTATCGTGACCAGGGTCGGATCGGGCGGGCGCGCCGGGCGTACCGCCGCGCGCTGACGCTGAACGATGGGTACGAGGAGGCGCGGCATGCGCTCATGGGTTTGAGCGCGTAGCGGCCGAGGGACATGTCGTACGTATTGGAAGTACTCGGTCGCGGACTGCTTTCGGAACTTTCGGCGGCGTTTCGCGATGTTCTGGCGGACGACGCGGACGTTGGCACGGAGGCGCTGTCGATGCGTGCGGGTGCGGCCGGCGCGGACGCGGCGGCGCATCGCGCGTTGGGGATTCGTTTGTTGGTGGAGGGGCAGTTCGCGGCGGCACGGATCGCGTTTGAGGATGCGCTGGGTTTGGATCCGTCGGACGCGCGGTCGCGCGTGGGTGTGGCGTGCGCGCTGGACGCGTCGGGGGACACGGTGGCGGCGGCGGCGCATTTGGCGCCGGTGGTGGCGGCTCGTCCGGATGACGGTGCGACGCACTTCGCGCTGGGCTTTTGTCAGGAGAAGCTCGGCCGGGCGGACGATGCGATCGTTTCGTATGAATCGGCGCTGGACGTCATGCCGGACCTTCGGAACGCGCACGAGCGGCTTGCGGCGATCTACCTGAAGCGCAAGGACGTGGGGATGGCGATCCGGCACTATGAGCACCTTTGCTGGTGCGCGCCGGACGAGATCGAGCTGTCCCTGACGCTGGCGAATCTTTTTGTGCAGGCGGGTCGGTTTGAGGAGGCGATTCAGCGGTTTGAGTTCGCGCTGCGGATGGAGCCGGACAACTGGGAGGCGCACGACGACCTGGTGACGGCTTATGCGGAGGCGGGTCGGTATGAAGCGGGGGTGGCGTTGCTGCGCGGTATGATCGAGGCTCGCCCGGAGTGCGTGGCGCATTACCTGCGGCTGGGGGATCTTCACGCGGCGATGGGTTTGGACGAGGCCGCGCGGGCGGCGTACGCGGATGCGGTGGCGGCGCATCCGGAGTGCCTTGAAGCGACGATCAAACTCGGGACGGCGGACCTTCGTCGCGGGGCGTTTGAGGAGGCGGCGCGGATGCTGAATCGCGCGATCGAGATCAACGATCGGATTCTCAACGCGTTCGTGGGGCTTGGGGTCGCGCAGGCGGCGCTGGGTCGGGAGGAGCCGAACGGTACGGTGTTGTTTGGCGAGCTGGCGCGGCTTCAACTCATGGTGTCGGCGGGGGAGCAGCAGCGGCGTTATGTCTCGCCGGGGGCGATCGCGCGGGACGCGGCGGGTGAGCAGGCATCGACGCTGGCGAACGATCAGGTGGGACGGATCCGCACGGCGTTGTGTGCCCGGCCGCAACATGCCGACCTGCACTACCGGCTCGGGGTGCTGCTGCGGTATGAGGGCGATCTTGCGGGTGCGATCGATGCGTTCCGGGATGCGCTGGCGATCAACCCGAATTACGTCAAGGCGGTCGCGCGGTTGGGGTTGACGCTGTATGAGACGGGTGAGACGGCGGCGGCGATCGAGTGTCTTCGGCGTGCGGTGCAGATCGACCCGGAGTCGGTGGACGTGCACTATGAGCTGGGCTTGATGTACGCGGATCGGGGGCGGTTCGCGCTCGCGCTGGATGCGTTCGAGCGTGCGTCGGATCTGGCGCCGCGGGATGTGGACATCCATGCGCACCTTGCGCTCGCGCTGCAGAACATGGGGCTCATGGATCGTGCGGAAGCGACGTGGCGGCTGCTAGCCGAGATCGCGCGGGAGACGGCGCACGGACGCCGGGTGATGGATTCGCTCGGGCGGTCGAGGTCGTTGTAGGCGAGGGGGCGGCGGTGTGACTTGTTTAACGGTTGTGTTCGTTCCTCAAGCTTGAGGCTTGATTGTTGATTGGCGTCGATCGCGGAAGCGATGGGGTACGCGCGCGATTCGGGGCCCCCGGCGCTGAAGGGATGGGGGACCGGCGTAGCTTCGCATCGGGGTTTCGTGTGGCGATGCGGGGATTCCCGTACGCGGTAGCTGTCGCCGTGTGTTACGGCGCCGGCGGAGTGAAGACGCGCTGGAAGCCGGCGACGTCGGCCAGGTCGACGTCGGCGTCGGCGTCGAAGTCGAACGGGATGCAATCCGGGTCGCCGGGTGCGGTGTCCGGGCCCTGCAGGCATAGCGTCAGCGCGGCGTAGTCGTTGAGATCGACCGATTCATCGCAGTCAACGTCGCCGATGCCGAACTCGTACGGGCCCATGTCCACCGCGCTGCACAACACGCGCGCGTGGCCGTCAAGGTCGGTCTCACCGGGTACGGGGACGAAGTTGGGATCCCCCCGGTTGATACTCGGCGACCCGGCCAACAGCCGCAGGTCGCCAAAGTCGTCGTCATCTGTCCCCCAAACCCCATCCGCCCCGGCAACGTGGCTCAGCTCCCTGGACTGCGTCCCAAACCCAACGCCAGCGACGGTTTTTCGGAACCCCGACCGTGAGGGAGAGGCCCTTAGCACGCACTTTCAACAGCGCGTTGAAAAGGCCCAGACCGTGGGTGTAGCACCGGCGTCTTGCCGGTGAGCACACGGGCGGCAAGCGCGTGCCACACGTTTTTCAACGGGTCGTAATACTACAACGCTAAGTCGTTCTACGGTGCGGAGGCGAGACCTTGGGTTTCTCGAGGGTACCGGGGC
>JBHHVO010000167.1:0-7327 GCA_046754365.1 Phycisphaerae bacterium
GGCGGTCCACCGCCGCAGTCGACGGCGTCACACGGCGTACCCGGCGGATGCGGCAAGCCGCCCTCTTGGACGCACTGCATCGGCGGCAGCATGAGGCACTCGCCGTTCGGCAGGCAACATGCACCGGCCCCTGCGCCTAAGACTCTGGTCGGCTCTGCCCAGGCGCGCGAGCCGGAACTTGCGGACATAACGGCGGCCACGATGACCGCGGCCGTGATACCAAGATGCACATGGCAATTGTGATGACGTTTCCCAACGGGAACCCAAGGCGCATGGCGCATAGTGCTGTGTCCTCCTAAAAAACTGCTTGTTCCCACCAGGGGCGATCACGCGGGCGGCAAGGATGATGTCCGGGAAACACGCGATCCCGTAACACCCACGTCGGCCGCGCACGTCGGCGGGTCATGCCTGCCGGCGGATGGCCCCCATACCAGTCTGCGTGGGCGGCGCGTTATCGCCGTGGCGTCGCGACGCCCCAACGACCAAATCGGTCATGCGCGTGCCACGGCTCTGCCGGGTAAACGAAGGCGTGCCGGGGCTATTGCATGGCCTTCCAAGTTCGTTACTATATATGGCATGCTGCAACGGACCGCGAGCGGCGAGGCGGGGGCGTTCCCCCGCACGTCGGGGTCGGGTACCGACCGCAGCGGGGCGGTCGAGGTGCGATGCGGGGCGATCGGGCACGGGTCGAGGCTCGATCGGCGGATCGGAGAGACGGACCGCGGCGTGGTCACATGATCGTGTCGCATAATCGTATGGTGCGTGCGTGACCGAACTTGACAGGGAGTTGTTGGCCATACTCCGGTGCCCGCAGACACACGCACCCCTTGTCCAGGTCGGCGACTGGCTGTATTCAACCGACGCAAAGACGCGGCGGAAGTACCCGATTCGGGACGGCATCCCGGTGATGCTTGTGGAAGAGTCGGTCGAAGTGGACGAGGACGAGTTCGCCGCGACGATGGCCCATGCCCGGTGCGGCCAACCGGGGCAAGCCAGTCGACACAAGTGTGAATCGAGCTGACGCGAACGAGATATAACGTATGGCGGAAAAACATCGAGCGGAACATTACGGTGGGCGGTTCAACGCCAAGCAGCGGTTTGATGGGCGGGGCGGGCCCGATTGGGTCGGGTCGCTCATCGACTACAAAGAGGTCGAGCTCCTGCGCAAGTTCCTCACGCCGAGCTCCAAGCTCATGGGACGTAAGCGCGCCGGCACGAGCGCGGCCGAACAACGGGACGTCAAGAGCGCGATCAAGCGGGCGCGGTTCATCGCGCTCATCCCATACGCCGGGGCCTGACGCGACCTGCGCCGCGGCGGTACACACCGACGTGACACCAGACGCCGGCCGCGCGCTACATCTGCTCGAGCGTCTCGATGCCCAGCAGGCGCAGGCTCACGGCAAGCGTCCGCGCCGTGAGATCGCAAAGCTTCAGGCGTGACACCCGTCGCGCCGGCGGAGACGCATCGACAATCCGCACACCAAGCTTCTTGTCGTAGAAGCGACTGAACGCCTTGGCCAGCTCAAACAGATAGTCGGTGAGCACGTTCGGCCGCAGCTCCCGCCCCGCCGTCTCGACCACCTCGGCGAACCTGAGCAGCACAACGGCGAGTGCGATCTCGGACGGATGCTCGAGTGTAATCGGCGCGTCGGCCGGCAGTGTGGCCAGGTCGACGCCCGCCCGCCGCCCGATCGCGCGGACCCGTGCGTACGCGTACAGCATATACGGGGCCGTGTTGCCCTCCAGGCTGAGCATGGTATCGAAGTCAAACTTGTAGTCGCCCGCAAGCGCGTGCGACAGGTCGAAGTATTTGATCGCGCCGATCCCGACGGTCTCCGCGATGCGGTCGATCACGTCGGACGTGTACCGCCGGGTCGGGCCGGTGTCACTACCCTGTGCGGCCTCGACAACCCTCCGGGCCCGGGCAACGGCCTCGTCTAGCAGGTCCTTGAGTTTGATGGTGCCGCCGTCGCGCGTCTTGAACGGCCGGCCCGCGTCCCCCAGCATGTTGCCGAACCCAAGGTGTTGCAGCGTCTTCTCCGGGGCGACCCAGCCGACCCGCCGCGCGGCCGCGAACACCATCGCGAAATGCTGGCTCTGGCTCATACCGACGACGTAGATGATCCTGTCGGCCCCGACGTGTTCCATGCGGTGGAGGATCGCGGCCAGGTCGGACGTGGCGTAGTTGAATCCGCCGTCGGACTTGCGGACGATGAGCGGCAGCGGCGCGCCGTCGCGCGTCGCGAAGCCGTCGGTGAACACGCATAGCGCACCTTCGCTGATGCGCACGGGGCCGTCGGGCGCCGCGCGCATCATGTCCTCGAGCCGGCGCGTGACGTCGGCCATGTAGTCGTTGTAGAAGCTCTCTCCTCGGTCGATGAGCCGCACGCCGAGTCGTTCGTAGATCCGGTGACAGTGGCGCAGGGATTCATCGCAGAACGCCCGCCAGATACGGCGTGTCTCCTCGTCGCCACGCTGGAGCGCTACGACCGCGTCCCGCGACGCGGTGCGGAAACCCTCGTCGGCATCGAACAACGACTTGGCCCGCACGTAGAACGTCTCCAGGTCCCCGATCGCCAGGTTGTCAGGGTGCCGCGCGATGTCGGGGTCCGTTCGCCTCAGGTACGCGACGAGCATGCCGAACTGCGTGCCCCAGTCGCCGACGTGATTCTCGCGGTGGACCGTGTGCCCCGCGAACTCGAGGATCCGCGCGATACAGTCACCGATCACCGTGCTGCGAAGGTGGCCGACGTGCATCTCCTTGGCCAGGTTCGGACTCGAAAGGTCCACAACGACCACCTCCGGCGTCGCCGTCGGTGCGATCCCCAGTCGGTCATGCCGTGGATCGTCGGCCCGCGGGATCGCCGACAGCGCGGCGGCCATGTACACGGGCGTGAGGCGAAAATTGATGAAACCAGGCCCCGCGATTTCGGGCCGGTCGCACATGTCCGCCACGTCGAGATGCTCCACGAGCGACGTCGCGACGTCCCGCGGCTTGCGCCCGAGCCGCTTGGCCAGGCCCATCGCGCAGTTGGACTGATAGTGCCCGAAACGTGGATCCTGCACCGGACGGATGAGCGGGTCGGCCTCGACGCCAAGGTGTTTGATGGCGTCGGCGACACGCCGGGCGAGTTCCATGTTCATCGGCGTCAACGTCGGTGGCTCCGTGCTCTCGTGTCCCAAAGTCTGGGGATCACCGCGCTGGCGATGACGCGGCCTATGCGGTGCTGCATCCTCAGGCGTGTACGACGAGGCCCACGCCACGCCCGGTGATGCGCCGTGTGCGCGTCACCGCCACGCAGGCGTCAACGTCGGTCGCCGGCTTCGCGCTGCGCCGCCGGCACGGCGGGAGCACGCCGTGTCTGCGTCATACCGCCCCATCGGGATACACCCGCGCATCGCCCGTCCGCGTATCGTCGCGTGAAACACGACTCGTGCATGTTGACACCTGTTCGTCGGGGTTCGGCTGCCGGCGGCTTCCTTGCGGGCGCGGCTCGGATTGGTGCGGGAACCCGCAGCATCACGTGTGACCGTGCACTAGGCCGTCACAGAGCGCGCCCACTCCAGGCGCGGCGCGTCGCCCCAGAGCAGCTCGAGGTCATAGTACGCCCGGTACGGCCGCGCGAAGATGTGGACGACAACGTCGACAAAGTCGATGAGGATCCACGTCCCGGCGTGGTAGCCGCTGATGCCGAACGGCTTCTCGCCGACCTTCTTGGCATACTCGGTGAGCCGATCGGTCAAGGCGCGCATCTGCCGATCCGACGTGCCCGTGGCGATCACGGTGAAGTCGGTAACCGGGCTCATGCCCCGCAGATCCATCGCCGTGACCTCCTCGCACTTGTGGTCATGCGTGATCCGGGCGAGTTCGATGGCAAACTGACGCGCGTCCGTGTCAACCATACGCGTACCCTACCCAACCACGCCGAGGAAAACCACCGGAAAAAGCCGCCGGGCACCACCGGAAGCGCGGATCGTGGACCGGCGAAAGCGATCATGCGCCGCCGAAGCGGTTCACGTAGGAGACAAGACGGATCACGCGCGGGAAACGGATCGTGCAAGAGCGGCATGCCCGGAACGTTCGTGGCGGCCGAGACCGCACGGCTATTGAGGGGGCGATGCGGCGGCTCGCGGCCGCCAGCCTCCCGGCGCAACCCATCGGGACCGCCCCGCCCGGTCCACGGCGCGCCGCTTGGGCACGCCGTCGCGGTCGGCGGCGGCAAACACGGTGATCGTGCCCCCGGATGTGTAGTCGAAGTACCACCGGTCGCCCCATGCCTGCATGATGTCGACACCGAGGATCATGTCCGGGAGCCCCGGCGTGTCGAAGAGCATGGTCGTCCCGGCCACCGTGCCGAGCGCGGTGTGTGCGACGGTCACGGTCATGCGGTCTTGCATCGGCAGCACGTCACCCGGAAGCACACCCCGGCGCAGGACCGTGACGTTCGCACCGGTATCGAGCACGCCCAGGACACGCCGCGTCGTGCCCGAGGCGCTCACGTCGACCTCAATGAACGCCGAGTCGAATTCCGACAATATGTCGGGCGGGGCGTGAAACGCCACAACCGTGCCACCAGGTGGCACGGTGTGCACGAACCGAGGCGTCAGATCGGTGAAGTCGAGGCCGAGGATCACGCCCGTGCGCTGGAAGAAACGAAACCCCAGTCCGTTGCAGTCGCATACCGACACACCCAGAAGCGCGAACTCCGCGACCGTGTCGACACCACCGGCCGTGTACGTGAAACCCTCCGTGATCAGCACCTGCTCGGTGCCGCCGAACGCAAGGACCTCGGCCGTGTCGACGACGGCCAGGTCATAGGGCTCGCGCAGCATGAGCTCATAGCCGCCGCCCGTATCAATCACGGCGTGCCCGATGGACCGACCCTCCACCGCCACCGGCACGGCAAAGAGCGGCGGCGACGGTGGGGCGCCGAGCTCTCCGCAGCCCGCCGCGAACGCCGCAAACGCGGTCCAACCGAAGAGGCCACGTCGCCCACCCAAGAGGGGTCGTCGCGGGCCGAGAAAGACACGTCGCTTCATGATCCCGTACGCCACGCTTCACATGGGGCCTGACCACGCAACCATATGATACGATTTGGCAAGTGTCCGGCCCGGATACGGGCTCATGGCCCCGTGTCGGCACGATACGTCCGCCACCGGCTGTACGGTACGACGCGCACGCCGCACCGGCGTCATCATGCACACACGCCCCCGCGAGCGCCCGTCACGAACGATCGCCCCGGATCCCGTCACGCCGGCACCATCGTCGCCCGACAGCGGCGCGATCTACGCCCGCCGGCGGCGGATTGCGCGACGACTATGGTTTGCGTAGCGTGTACGCATCCGACGTCGTAATCCGTTCGCGAAGTTCGTCATGGCTTCGCTTGCTGCCGATGGCGCTGATATGACATACGATCGACCGGCCGTCTTCGTAACATTGGCGGCACTTCGCCCGCAGTCCGGCGCGTTGAAACAGGACCACGATCTCGGCGTACGCCCCCGGTTTATTGACCGCGCCGATGCAATAATCCTGGACATCACGAACCCGCCCGATAACGCCCTCGAAGATATCGAAGAAGAATAGGACGACAAGGATCGCCGCCGCGGCCGCGGTGCCCAGCAACAAGTAGCCAAAACCCACTGCCACGCCGACCGACGCGACCGCCCAAATCGTGGCCGCGGTCGTCAGGCCGAACACGCCCTTCGCGTCGCGGATGATCGCGCCGGCGCCGAGAAACCCCACACCCGTGACGACCTGAGCCGCAATCCGCGTGTTGTCGACGTTGGGACCCGCGATCATCTGCGACACGATCGAGAACACGCACGCCCCGCACGCGATGAGAATGATCGTGCGGAACCCCGCCGGCTTGTCACGAAACTCCCGCTCAATGCCGATGAGGCCGCCCAACACCACGGCGACAATGAGACGCACGACGTGCTCGCCGTCGAGCGTGCAAGCGCGCCCGGCGATGTCGAAGGTCCACTGTCCGAGCATGACGCCTCTCCCTGCTTCAGCCATGTGGCGGGGTCGCCGCACGGCCAGGCCCAACGCGTGCCGCCCGACCGTGCCGCGCCGGCGTCGATCCGGATCGGCAACGTCGCGCTGAGCTACCGTCTGCCCTACTGCGTAGGACCTACGTTCGCCTACCACCGCCCCACGCCGGACGCAGCACCGCGCCGAAGCCGAAACGCCAAACCTGGTCGGCGAGGATGGGCGGGCGCTACGTCGCGGCCACGCCCGCCGAGGTACCGTCCGTAACCTGTTCGCGGACCCAATCCGCCGTCACGCCTTTGCGACGAAGCATGTCGGCCAGGCCGTTGGACTCGTCCCGGAGCAGCGCGAGCAGCAAGTGGTGCGGCTCGATCTCGCCGGCGCCGAGTCGATTCGCCGAGTCCACCGCAAGAATCAGGGTGTGCCAGAACGTAGGCGATCGAAACGCCTTCGCGAGCTCCTGCTGATGCACCCATTCGAAGTCGCCGTGGCGAGAATGAGTCAGATCGGCGGCGGCATCGTCGGCGGACCGCAGCACCGCCAGCGTTTTCTCGCGAAGCGTCGCGGCGTCGAGGCCTTGCGCGCTAAGCACCTTGGCCGGTATGCCGTCGGAAACCTGCAACAGCGCCAGCAGCAGGTGCTCGGTCCCGACGTATTTGTGCCCGAGTGTCCGGGCCTCCCCGATCGCAATCCGGATGACCTGCTTCATCTCCTTCGTCTGCGCCCGCCGACCGAACGCCGGACCCCCGCGCTCACACTGTTCAAGCCGGACGCGGACCTGCTCCCGGACGTTATCGAGGTCAACCTCTAGGATACGCAACGTCTCGGTCGCCACGCACGCGCCCTCGGCCACAAGCCCGAGCATGAGATGCGCCGGCGCAAGGAACGCGTGTTTCATACGCGTCGCTTCACGGTTCGCCAGCGCCATCGCATGCCTGGCACGATCGGAGAATCGTTCAAACATGGTGTCCCTATTCCATCCCGGCACCGTGCACGGCATGTGGCGCGCAAACGCACCGAACCCTATACACACGCGCCGCCGCCGCAGCGCCGCCTACGCCTTGCCGCAGCAGTGTTTGTATTTCTTCCCGCTGCCGCATGGGCAGGGGTCGTTGCGACCGGGTGCGTCCCCGCCGCTGAGCGGTCGCACCGGCTCGGGTAAGGGTGGATCGTCCTCACCCGGCAGTTGCTTCTGAAACGCGTCGTTTCGTCCCCGGCGCTTGCGGAAGCGCTCCGCGCCGCCGTCTGCCCGTTTGCTCATCGATGTTGTAGCTCCAACCCCAATGCCTTGTCCTTGCGCGACGCCGCCCCGACGAGCCGGAGCGGCCGCTGCAC
>JBHHVO010000168.1:0-7304 GCA_046754365.1 Phycisphaerae bacterium
CGCTGCGGTTCGTGCCGGCCAGGGGCGAAGGCGGCGTGGCCACCGCGGCGGCGGCGTCCGCGTCCGTTGGCGCGCCATGCATGGACGTGGCGGGCGGCGTGCGCGATCCCGCCGAGATCGCGCCGGTCGGTGGCGAGGACACATCGAGCGCACCGGACACGTCGGCCGAGGCGATTCCGGTGATTCGGACGCCGCGAACCGGCAACAGCCTGCCGATCTTCCCGGCGCCCGCGCGTGCCGGGGCTACGTTCTCGGTCAAGCGCTTCTGCTTCGGATGTGCGATGGGCGGCGGGTTCGCCGCCGTCGTGTTGCTCGCGCTGCGGGCGCTGCTGTATTAGGCGTGTGGCCCACCGCCGACTTGTGCCACAGTTTTTCCGAACGCCGGCGGTGAAGGGTGGCTCGGGGGACCGCACGCGAACGAACCCAAGCGCTTGAGCCGGTGGGTCTACGTGGCGGATTGACATGCTTCGCCGCGGTCACGGACCGCGCGACATGGCGCGCCCCGAGTTGACGGATAGCGTCCCGCCGGGGGCGCGTCCGCGATCCCGCCGCCGATCCGACGACGGCGCCGCCACCGACAACCGCGGAACCACATCCACGCCGCGGCAGTCGTACCGTCCCGCCGCCCCGCGTAGTGCGGTGCGCCGTCAAGGTGCGTCGCGCGACGTATGGTCGTGGATGATGCGCCACGCGCCGGCCGTGCGGCGCAGCACGAGCGAAAACGCGCCGCCGACGGGTTCGTCGCGGTCGAGGTGCCAGCGCCCGAGCACGAGCGCGGCGTCGGGGCCGAGCAACGTGATCTCAAGATCGCTGAACGTGAGATGCCCCATGGCCTCGCGCGTGGGATACCGGCGGCGGTAGTTGGCGAGCGTCGGCGCCCAACCGCGCGTGACCGTACCGCCGGAGCTGAACGTCAAGTCGGGCGATCGGTGGTACGCTTGCATGAACGCATGGATATCCCCGCCGTTCCACGATGCCGCTTGGCGGTCGAGCAGCGTTCGAATGGCCGACCGAGGTGACGGTCCGCCGCGTGGAGCAACACAGCCGCTTGCCGCGGCGAGTGCGAGGATCCCTGCACATATCCAGGTGCGCGGTGGTGGCATAGCAGTCTCCAGCGACGGTCCGCGGGTCGCCGCGCTCGCTCAGCGTACCGCATACCGCGGCGATGACAAACGGCACACACGGCAGCGACGCCGGCGGGCACACACCGCGGCGACAACGAATGTGTCCACGGGCGCATGCATCCGGCACCGCAGGTCCGCGCTTGCGTGTTGGGCGCGGCGTGAGGCGAGGACGGGTCCGAGCGGCGGGTGTCGCGGTTCGGAGGTGTGTTCCGCGCCCCAAGCACCAGCGCGGGGGTGATCGGCGTACCCGGCGCGCCGGTTTCTGAATCCACTGAGAACGCCGTCCGCGTCGCTCGCGCTCCGGGCTGTGCATCCGGTGCGAAGACGCCAAACACCTACCAGTACGGCGCAAGGTTGCACAAGGGCCGCTGGAGCACATGTGGAACCGGTTTTCCAGCCGGCGTTATCGGCCCTGGAATAGATCTGACCGGCTGAAAAGCCGGTCCCACAGGCAGAAACAAGTGACTTTGCGCTGTACTGCCACGTCCGTGCGGTAGACCGTGGCGGATGCACGGCGCGGGTTTGCCAAACGCGTGGCGAGCGGCGACGATCGTGCAGCGGTCGGTCGCAGGGGCGGGGCGACGCGCGACGCTGGACGCGCGCGCCGCCGGGCTTGCGTACGGTTGCGCGTACATCGGCGACCTGCCGGGTGAGAAGGAGGACGCGCGTATGGCAGCGGAACTCATCTGTGTCCGCCGGACCAACACGGTCGAGGAGGCGGACATCATCGTGGCGTGGCTGGCCGAGCGCGACATCGAAGCGCACGTGCTGGACCGGGACAACTTCGGCGTCATGGCGTTCGGCGCGACCGACCTCGAGGGCATCGCGATCGGCGTGGCCGGTGAGGAGGTGGCGGCGCGGGCCCGGGCGCTTCTGGCGGCGCACGACCGAGCGCCCGGCGATGACCAAGCATCCGACGAGGCGGCCCGCGGCGTCGGGACGATCGAGGTCACATGCGAGGAGTGCGGCTCGGTCGCCACGTTTCCCGGGGCGTCGGCCGGCGCGGTGGAACAATGCCCCGCGTGCCGGGCGTACATAGACGTACCGGCCGGTGAGGGCCCGCGATCCACCGGCGCGTGACGGCTACCCAACGAGATCGAGCGCCGGTCGGCGTTTGACGCGGGCGCGAACGCGACCCACGACCGGCCCGCTCGATCGGCGTGGTGTTGTGGTTCACAGGATCGCTAGGCGCCGCCGGGCGACGGATCGAGCATCGCCTTTTTATCCTCTACCTTGGCCATCGCGTCGGCCTCGGGGAGCGGCTCCTTCTGCGCATCGATGACGGGCCAATCCGGGGTATACTTGAGGTTGATCTCGATGTAGTCGTGCCACTTTTCCGGAAGGTCCTCCTCGGCGAAGATCGCCGTGGTCGGACACTCGGGCGGACAGAGCCCGCAGTCGATGCACGTTTCCGGATCGATCACAAGAAAGTTCGCACCTTCGTGGAAACAGTCGACCGGGCATACGGCCACACAGTCGGTGTACTTACATTTGATGCAGGGTTCGGCAACGATATGGGCCATCCGTTACTCCTCCGTGTCCACGCTTGCCTCGGCGGCACGTGGAACCTGACGCGACGTTGAACAAGGTAGCGAGTACCCACCGGACCGTGCGGCGCCGGTACGCCGCCGCGCGCAGTGCGCGCGCGGCGACACGCTACGGTTCCGCGACACGCGATCCTTCCATGCATGGCTAAGGTCCCGGTCCCGCGCGGGTTTGTCAACCTCAAAAACCCGACACGACCGCTCGGCCTGCGCTTGCCCCGCAGGCGGGCGCGGCGTATGGTTCGGGGCATGCACTCGCCGGGCCGATTCGTCAGGTCCGCCGTTGTCATCGGCGTGTTGACGCTCGGGTCGCGGCTGCTCGGGCTCGCGCGCGAAGCGGTGCTCGGTTACTTTTTCAGCACGTCGGAGGTCCTGTCCGCGTTTCGCATTGCGTTCATGGTGCCGAACCTGGCGCGGCGGCTCTTCGGCGAGGGTGCGCTGTCGTCTGCGCTGGTGCCCGTGCTGACGGATTGCCTCCATACGCAGGGTGAAACGACCGCCCGGCGTCTCGTCGGGACGATACTGACGCTCTTGATCGTCGTGCTCGCCGCGGGCGTCGTCGGCGCGGAGGTCGTGATCGCGATCTGGCGACACGTGCAGCCGGATCAGGCGCTCGACCTCTCGGCGATCCTCCTGCCCTACATGGTGTTGATCTGTGTCGTCGCGGTCGTCGGCGGCGTGCTCAACGTGCGCGAGCGGTTCGCGGCGCCGGCGGCCGCGCCGATGCTGCTCAACCTCGGGATCATCATTGCCGCGGTGGGCGGTGCGACCCTGACGGGACGAAGCGGGGCGGATCTCATCCGGATCGTGTGCGCCGGCGTGCTCGCGGCCGGGGTCGCGCAGTTGCTGTTTGTCGGATTCGCACTCACGCGCGCCCGGTTCACGCCGATCTTCGGCGGCGATTGGCGCGGGGGGGAGGTCCGCGCCGTCGTCGGGCTCATGCTGCCGATGGTGGTCGGACTCTCGGCCGTGCAGATCAATACGCTCGCGGATTACTTGATGGCGTATGTGTTCGTCAGCGGTGAAAAGGGCCGGGTAGGCCCGGCCGTCCTGGGGTACGCCCAATTCCTCTACCAGCTCCCGCTCGGCGTGTTCGGCATCGCGCTCGCGACGGCCATCTTCCCGACGTTGTCACGCAGCGCGGCCGAGGCCGATCATCGCGGCCTCGCCGACACGCTCGCGCATGGGATGCGCCTGAGCCTCTTCATCGCGTTGCCGGCGTCGGTGGGCTTGGTGTTCGTCGCCGTACCGGCGGTGGCGACGATCTATGAGCATGGCGCGTTTGACGCGGCCGACACGCAGCGCGTCGCGGCCAGCGTCGCGTTCTATGCGGCCGGGCTCGGTGCGTACGCGTTGCAACACGTACTCGTGCGGGCGTTCTATGCACTTAAGGACGGCCGAACGCCGGCGCGCATCGCGATGATGATGGTCGTTGTCAACGTCGTGCTCAACCTGATGCTCGTGTTTCGGATGGAGGAGCGTGGCTTGGCGCTCGCGACGGCGGTATCGGCGGGGGTTCAGGTCACGTATCTCGCGGCGGCGTTGCGCCGGAAGCTTCCCGAGATAGCCTGGCGGCGGGTCGGCGCGGGCGCAGCCAAGACCGCCGCGGCGACGGGGTGCATGGCCGCGGCGCTCGTGCCGCTGGTGCGGCGCGACATGCTCGGCGGCGCGATGGTCGATCACACCGCGATACACCTCGCGGCGCTCATGTTCGTCGGCGTGGTGACATACGGCGTGGCGGCGTGGGCGCTCGGTATGGAAGAGCTGCGCATGGTCCTGCGCCGGCGCGTTGCGCCGCATGCTCCAAGCCCGCCAGAAGACGCTGATGCTTGAGCGCCGGACCAGGCGGTTCATGAACCCGTGTTCGCGGGCGCACCGGACGAACACCGTCCGGATGCGTTGCGTTTCGCGATCGCGGCGTTGCGCTGGAGCATGTCGAGCTTGGCCCGCTTGATCGCGCTGCGTCGGAGGATCATCCGGTAGTCATCCACCGACCATCCCAGCACGTCGTCCAGCGCCGGCGACGGGCCGGGTGGTCGAATCGAGAACGACGGCTCCCGTGTCGTCGGCGCGTCGCGGTTATACGGACACACCGCCTGACACACATCACAGCCGAAGATCCAGTCACCCATCGCACCGTGGAACTCGGCCGGTGGCGTGCCGCGGTGTTCGATCGTGAGGTAGCTGATGCAGCGCGATGCGTCCATCTCGTACGGCGCCGGAAACGCATCCGTCGGACACGCCGTGAGACACCGCGTGCACGTGCCGCAGTGATCGGGCACCGGCTCGTCGGGCTCGATGTCCAGGGTCGTCACGATGACGCCGAGGAAGCAATAGCTCCCGAGATCCGCGTCGAGCAGCATCGTGTTCTTCCCGATCCAACCGATTCCGGCCGCAGCGGCCAGCTCACGCTCGAGCAGCGGCGCCGTGTCGACACACACCCTGGCGGCGAACGGCTCTTCCAGCTCATCGCGCATCCGATCGGCGACGGCGAAGAGCTTGTCCTTCATGACGCGGTGGTAGTCGTCGCCCCACGCGTACATCGCGACACGCCCACGCGGGGCGGCGTCGTCCGCCGGGGGCGCCGGTGCACGCTGGTGGTACACGAGGGCGACGACCACAACGCTCCGCGCCCCATCGAGAAGCCGGCTCGGATCGGTCCGCTCGGCGAAGTTCCGGTGTAGGTAGGCCATCGACCCCGCCCGGCCGGCGTCAAGCCACGCACGAAGGTACGCACCGCGCGCGACCGGTCCGGCCGCGGTACAGCCGCACCGCTGGAAACCCGCGTCCGCGGCGAGCCGCTTCACGTACCGATTGAGTTGCCGCGCGTCCATGGGTCCATCGTAGCGGCGCCGGCGGACGCGCCCAGCGTGCCGGACACATCACCCGCGTCATGCGCCCCGACCTCTCGCGACACACCCCGCGACACGCTCGGCGCTGAGCGCGAGGCGATCGCGTGGGATTTGACGGACGCGGGCGGGACGAGTAGGTTCCTCGTTCCGGCGCGGTGACGTGCATGCGCCGCCCCTCGAGCCACAACGACGAGAAACCGCGATGACGGCGATGTTCAACCATGACTGGTTCCACGGCGACCCGTTCAGCGTTCAGCAGGAGGAGGCGCGCTGGCAGTGTACGAGCGCGCACTTTCCCGACGTGCCGCGCGATGAGCTTGCGGATCATGAGGACGCGACACGGTTCTGCGCGGAGCTCGAGATCCGGATCCTGATCTACCTGCGCGACGGGTTCAGCTACGAGGTGAAGCAGGTTCTCGACGCCGCCACAAAGTCGCACCTGCTGTTCGAGTGCGAGCCGGTCGAGGACCAGTATAAGGTCGGCGCTTTCGTCGTGAGCCTGCCGTTTGATGAGGTCGTCCGCGTCGAGGTGTTCGCGGTCCACCCCTCGGAGAAACCCGACGACCTGCCACAGATCACCGGGTTCCGCGCCCAGCCCGACGGCCCGGAACACGCGCCGAAGAAGCGATGAACCGCGGCGCGCGCCGACGACGAAGCCCCGCCGGCGCGCGGCGACGCCCGCTATCACATTACGCCGACCGCACGGCCGGCTGACTTCAGACATGACACGCGCCCGCAGCGATGGTGGAACGGGCCGCCTCTGGGTCGAACCCGGTGAACAGCGCGAGGGACTCGTCGCGGAGGTCGCGCCCGTGCTGCCTGTGCCGCGCACGTATTCATTTGCCGTACCGCAGGCGATGGAGGCGACGCTGCAGATTGGTCAGCGCGTGCGCGTCACGCTCGGCGCGGGCCGGCGCGGCGCCGTGGGGTTCGTCGTCGGGATCGACCGCAAGGTATGGGACACGACGCTCCGCCCGATCGATGAGACCATCGATGCGGCGAGTTACCTCACCGAAGACCTCATCGACCTCGGCCGGTGGATCGCGGCACATTACGGCTGTGCCCTCGGCCTGGCGCTCAGGGCCATCACGCCGGCGGCGGTCCGGGCGGCGAGTGGCCTCAAGGCCGTTCGGTACGCCCGGCTTGTCGCGACGCTCGAGGCGATACGGGCGTCAGACCAGCGCGTCAGCCGGAAGCGACAGGCGATCATCGACACGCTCGCGGCCGCCGCGGACGCCGTGCCGGTCGATACCGTGCTGGCCGCAGCGGATGCGTCACGCGCGACGCTGCGCGCGCTCGTGAACGTCGGCTGGGTATCCCTGGAGGTGCGGAAGGAGCTCGGCCCCGCGGTCGACGTCGAGCCGCCGCGCGTCGAGCCGAGCTTCACGCTCACCGAGGCGCAGGACGCCGCCGTCGCGGACGTGCACGCCGCGATCGACGCCGGCGGGTTCTCGGCCACGCTGATCTACGGCGTCACCGGCTCCGGCAAGACGGAGGTCTACATCCATGCGATCCGCCGCGTCGTCGCCGCCGGCATGCAGGCGATCATGCTCGTACCGGAGATCGCGCTCACGACGCAGCTCGTCACCCGCCTGACGGCGCGGCTGCCGAACGTGGTGGTGTGGCACAGCGGCCTGACGGATGCCCAGCGTTCCGTCTACTGGCGGCGCATCGCCGCCGGCCAGCGGAGCGTCATCATCGGGCCGCGCAGCGCCGTGTTCGCGCCATGCCCGCGGCTTGGCCTGATTTGCGTCGACGAAGAACAGGAGCCGAGCTACAAGAAC
>JBHHVO010000169.1:0-7296 GCA_046754365.1 Phycisphaerae bacterium
ACTCGCCGCACCACATCATACGCCGAACACACCGTCCCTGCCCAGCCGGATCCGCCGCACCAGCCCCACACAACGGGCCGCGCCGCCCGACGGTCCTACCCGACGCGATGCGTCGCCGGAACGCATGTAACGGCGCCCGCGAGCTTGTCGGTCCGCGGTCCGGAGTCGTCGGATCGGCCGGGGTCAACCGGGATGAAACGCGAGAAACGGTGCGATCCGCTCGACGGTCTTGGGTCCGATGCCCCGAACACGCGCCAGGTCGGAGGGTGTGACGAACACCGGGACACCGCCATCGCGCGCCGATGCGGCGGCCTTCCGGTAGCTTACCATGCGGTGCGCGATCGTCGGCCCGATGTCCGGCAGTGCGGCCAGCTCCCACCACGGAGCCGTGTTCGGGTCGATCGTCCGTATCGTCTCGGGTACCGGCGAGTCGCCCGAAGCATGGCACGCCACCCGCACGGCCGGCGGTGTCATCATGAGCGCCAGCAACACCATCGCACACGACGTCGGATCGGCCTGGTCGCGCGGCGCCCCGGTCATGCCGGCGACCCGCCGCGGCTGCCGCCGCCCTTGCCGGAAAGCTCCGCCCGCAACTTGACGAGCGCCTCGAACGCGGGCTTCGGCGTGAGGTCGGCCCGGAGCACGCCGTCGTGCGGCGCACCGTGCTTGGGGGCGTCGGCGAGACAGCCCCACGAGACCCGCTCGACGAACGGCTTGCTCATCGCGATCTCCAGAAACTGCCTGAGCCACGCTGCCTGCACGGATTCGCTCCATGGTTCATGCCACACACCGCCGGCCGACTGCGTACCTCCGTCGTCGTCGCCGGCCGGTGCGGACGGCACCTGAACACCCGTGATATGAAGCGGCTTGCCCACCTTGCCGAACTGGTCGAGCAGTGCGGAGATGCTGAACATGTCGCGCGCGAACATGCCGTCCTCATTGCGCCCGAACCGGAATTGCAGGCCGAACGCGTCGAAGTTCACGCCGCTTTGCACCACCATGTCCGCGTACAGCGCCGGTGGGATCGTTCGCTGGTTCCGCGCGTAGTATTCCCCCCACGGCATCACCATGTCGATCACGACGCCGCTGCGCGGCGACGCCTGCCGGCAGAGCGCCGCGGCCATGCGGGTCAACTCCATGAGCTGCTCGAACGTGAACGCAAAGCACGTCGGCGCATGGATCCCGCTGATGACGTCCCATACCTGAACGTACTGTCCGTACCGCGTCAGGACGCGCCGCGCGTGCTCGAACGCGAGATCGCGAATCGTGTCGAAGTCGTGCTCCCAGATGTAGAGCCAGTCCGGGACGTTCGCCTCGCTGAACGACACCAGCGACGTCCCTCGGATCGGAATGTGATGCTTCGCGAGCCATTCGACCCACGTGTCCAGCGGCTCCCAGTGGAACGCCTGCTCCCGCGGCTCAATGTCCCGCCACGTCATCGGAAGCGTTGCGAAATCGAACCCCGTAGACAGGCGCTTGTGGTGTAAATCCGTCGGCTTGCCGAGCCCGACCGCACACCCGAACGCGCGCCGACCCACGCCCCCACGCTCGCAACGCTTGGCCAGCAGTTGCTCCGCGTGGACGCCAGCAAGTGTCTCGCTCGCCCGCACGGCGTGCATGAGCGACGCATCGCCCAACGCCGACGCCTCACCACCACCGTCCGCCTGCAGCGCACGAATGAGCAAGTCGCGAGCCGTGTCCATCGATGCCAGGCCGTCCGCGGCCGACGCGTGCGCCAGCAAGCCCCAGTCCTCGACCCGCTCGCTGAGCCGCATCAATCGGCCGCGTGCCAGCTCCACCGTCAGCAGGTAGGGCCCGCGACGCTCAGGAACGCGTACGCTTTCAAGCAAAACTTCACCGATGCCCGACACTTTCCACACCAGCGCGAGCCCCGCCGGACCGGCCGCACGCTTCCTGCACCCGATCACGCCGTTCTTGAGCCCCAACTCGGCGCGCAACGGCACATCGTCAGTACCCAGCACGTAGGCACTGGAGAGGTCGAGCTCATCGGCGGGTTGGCCGTCGAAAAAAACCGCGAAGCTCAGCATGGGAGGCCTTGGTCGGGATAGACAAATAAAAACGTATGAGTCCGAGTCGCCGCCGAAAACGTCCGGCACGGCCACGTGGCGCCAAGCTTCTTGGCCCATGCTAGCGGATGCATCGAAGCTCGGCAAGGACTGCCCTCAACAAGACGACCGCAATCGGCTATAACAAGCGTCGCGCGGTGCCGGCCGCGCGTGGGACGTTCGGGACGCCGCCCGTGGTGCATCGGGACGGCATGCGCGGGAGCAACCATGATGGGCATCGACACAAGCGAATGCGTCACGAAGACATCCCTTGACGGCCTCCGTTTACGCCGTGGCAAGGTCCGCGACATCTACGACCTCGGCGACGAGCTGCTCCTCGTCGCGACCGATCGCATCAGCGCCTACGACGTCGTCCTGCCGACGCCGATCCCCGGAAAGGGGCGCATGCTCACACGCATTTCGGCGTTCTGGTTCGCGCTGCTCGCCGACCACGTGCCCCACCACCTCCTCGAGGTCATCGACGAAACGGCCCCACCCGGCCTCGACGGCGACCTGGATCTCCTACGAGGGCGTACGATGCGCTGCCGGAAAACCACCGTCGTGCCGATCGAGTGTGTCGTCCGCGGCTACCTCGCCGGATCGGGGTGGCGGGACTACCGGGAAACCGGCGCCGTGTGCGGCGTCAAGCTCCCCGCCGGTCTTCACGAATCCGAGAGGCTTCCCGAACCGATCTTCACACCGGCGACCAAGGCCGACGAGGGGCATGACGAGAACATCTCGTTCGACCGGGCGTGCACGCTCGTCGGTGAGGACTGCATGAAGCTGCTTCGCGATCGAAGCATCGACCTTTACCAGCGCGCGGCCGACCACGCCCGTGACCGTGGGCTCATCATCGCCGACACCAAGTTCGAATGGGGCAGGCTCAACGACGACTACATCCTCATCGACGAGGTCCTCACGCCGGACTCGTCGCGATTCTGGCCGGCGGACCGATACGAGCCGGGCCGCGACCAGGACAGCTTCGACAAGCAGTACGTCCGCAACTACCTCACGACCCTCGTCGACGCGGGCCGATGGGACAAGACGCCGCCCGGACCGCAGCTTCCCGATGACATCGTGGCCAACACGGCCGCGAAATACCAAGAGGTGCTGCGCCGACTGACGGCGTAGTCCCCGCCGCGGCTCGTGTGGTGATTCAGACCGGCCAGTATAGGGATTCAGCAGTGAAGACGTTGTCCCGATCCGAGCCGCGACCGTCAGGGAGCGGTCGCGGGCGTGCCCGGGGCGTGTCCCCTCCCTCACGGTCGGGGCTCGGTAATACGCTCGGGGCTCGGGAAGATGCCATCCGGGTGAATCACTGCGGTAGTGTCCGGGGCCCGTGCCGGACGCATGCTTCGACACAAGGAGCGATCCGTGCTTGAAAAGATGTTTGCACTCCAGGCCGAGCTCAACAAGCGCATCGGCTACGACACGCAGTCACTCCGGGACAACTTCAACCCCGACGATGCAGGTCGCTGGCTCAACGACTACCTCATGGCCGCCGCCAACGAGCTCGAGGAGCTCCGCGACTGCACGTTCTGGAAACACTGGTGCAGCGAGGCCCAAAGCGGCAAGCGGTTCACCATCCACGACCTGCAGAACGCCCGCGTCGAGGTCATCGACCTGCTCTTCTTCTGGATCAGCATGGCCCAGTGCGTCGGTCTAAACGCCGACGACGTCTACCGGCTCTACGTCCAAAAACTCAAGGTCAACCACGACCGGCAGGCGGACGGGTACTCCATGAAGCACAAGGACGAAGCCGACAACAAGGCCATCACGCTCGATCGGTAACCCACCGGTGCCGTACCACCAGCCCCACGACGGCGCGTCAGCATCGCGACAGCGGGGCCCCATCTCGGCGGCACGCGCATGTGGCGGCGGGGCGGGGTCTATATCGCCGGCGGGCGTCCCGCGATCGGCCACACCATCTTTCGCTCCACCCGGGCGACCGTGCCGTCTACGGTTGCGGGCAGCCGAACGCTAACTGAAACGCCGTGAAGTCAGCCATATCCGCGTCACCGTCGCCGTCTATATCCGCCGCCTGGCAGGCTGCATCCACGGGCTGTGCGGGGCCGCTCATACACCCGGCAAAGTAAGAGAAGTCCGCGAGGTCGCTCTGGCCGTCGCCGGTGAGATCCACCGTGCACCCGCCGGAGATGGGCACGACGCTTCCGCTCACGGCATGCCCCTGGTAGCTAATGCCGTTCTGAATCTCAAACACGCTGATGGCGGTGTCGATCGCCGAGGCCTGAGCGGGTGAGAGGGGGTCGATGAGGAACAGGGTCACGTCCAGCCCAAGGTCATGAAAGTTGCCCACAAGCGAGAACTCGATCGACGTGAGATCGATGTTGATATTCAGGTCATCCATGGAGGGGTTGTACCAGGGGAAGTGCAGGTCGAGGAACTGACCGGAGCCGTTTTCGAAGTCACCCGCCTCGTAGGTCCAATCGAACGAGCCTGTCATCTGCTGCGCGGGTGCCGACGGATGGCTTATGTCGGGCAGCAGCCAGACATCATCCAGGACATAGGTCACCACGGTTGTTTGTGCCAATGTCCCGGGCGACACGACGGCCAGCCATGTCGAGATGGCAACTCGAAGAATCCCTACGTGTTTCATCAGGTAAACTCTCCCTGGTTCTTCGGTGTCACGCGATGACGCATGATCTGACCGGCGGGGAATCCCATAACGCGGCGCCGGTTCCGCAACGGCTGCGGCCGGACAAACGCAACTTCAACTGGTGCCAAGTCAGCCGGAACAACATCACCATCGGCGTCAGAATCAAAGATGTCGATGCATCCATGCGCGTATGGCGCCATCGGCCCATGCATGCATCCGACGAACGCCGCGTGGTCACCCAAGCCGAGCTCATGATCCCCCAAGATATACCTGTTTACCGCCCCGAACGGCCTTTGTCAATGGTCTTCAGGTGCGCGTTCGCCAAGAACCGCGCGTCTGGCGGGCTACGAAGCACGTCGATTGTCCCCAAGCGTAGGTTCGGTGCCGGAAAAACGGTCAACCCTGTTTGAGCCATTGGCGCGCTCGTACGAGCATGGCCGGCGGATAGCCCTCCTGCTCGAGCACGAGCAGCGCGTTACGCGCGCGGGCCGGTCCTTGGCGCAATCGATAATCGAATACCATGTCGCTGCCATCGAGTGTTTCGCGAAAATGGAAGTTGCGTGCCGGGGCACCGTCGGCGAGCTGCGTCAGGCCCGGTTCGTGCGTCGCCACGACGAAGAAGTGTTGTGATTGTAGAAGGTGCTCGACGACGGCGACGCTGGCCGCGACGCGCTCGGCCGTATTGGTTCCACGGAACGGCTCATCAATGAGGCCCAACAGACGCGCGTCCGCGGGCGGTGGATCGACCATGCGCCGGACATGGCGGACCTCCGCGAGGAAGTAGCTTTCCTTGTCGGCAAGGTTGTCGGCGGCCTGTAGATCGGTGACGAGGCGGACGGGCATCCAGGTCATGTCTTGGGCGACGGCGGCGGTGCCCCATTGGGCGAGCAGCGTGTTGATGCCCAATGTCCGCAGGAGCGTGCTTTTTCCCGCCATGTTGGAGCCGGTGATGATCCAGAGCCTGGTTTGTTGGTCCAGCGCCACATCGTTGGGGACACTTGTGTCCGGCGGGATTAGGGGATGACGGGCGGCCGTCAAACAGATACCCGGTTGCGATGAAGTGCCGGGGTAGCACCGGGTCGGCTGCTCCCACGCAAAACACGCGAGGCTGCTGAGTGCGTCCACCTCGCCCATGGCGGCCAGGCCCGTTAGCATCGTGGCGCGGCGGGGCACCACGCACCCGAGTATCGCGGCGGCGACATGGACATCGTAAAAGAATACTATGTTGAAGCCTACGTGGAACACACCGCCGACGTCGGCCCAGCCAATGGATCGGCGGAGACGTGGCCAGGCGTCTTTCGCCAGAGTCGGGGTCATGCACGCCCGAAGTCGACTCAATAGGGATTGAACACGGAGGTCGTCGGTTGAAAGCTCATCGACGGTGCGGCGGGACGCGTCCAGCCAGGCGGTGGCGACCGGGCCAAGGTTCCTCCATGGCGCGAGCGCGGCGGTCAAGCCGGCACGCATGCGCAGGTAATACATCGTGTTGAGCATCAACACGATGATGCAGACGGTGCCCCAGCCGGATCGGCCACGTCCCGCTTGCACGACGGCGGTCACCGTCAACAGCGCGCTCAACAAAGACCACGTCCGCATGAAGGCGAGCGGCCAAGGCGTCCGAAGCGGCGTCGCACGGCGAACGGCGCGGATGAGGCGATCGGTGGTGTCGTCGTGTTCGCGCAACCCGGCGATGGCGGCCATAATCCGCAGCCTGCGCTCCGGGCGTTGCTCGAGCGATTGCACAGCGGCCCGCCGGACCTCGATGCAGTCGGACGAAAGGCACGGGTGGTCGATCATGTCACGGAGGCGGCGGGCGCCGACGGCGGTCGATGTGCGGTTGAGCAGACCGAACATGCCGACCGGCGGTGCAAACAGGTCCAGGTCGCGTCGCTCCTGCTCCGTCAACGTCCACACCGGGCCGTCCTCGACGATGGGGTCGAGGTCGGTGCCCGCCGGCGTCTCCGGTCGCTGCCACGAGCGGATGAGCGTCACGTGTCCGCCGGCGCGCCGCGCGGATTCGCCGGCGACGGTAAGTAATCGGTCGAACAGCGTCCGGGTCGCACGGGCCACGCGGTGACCGCGGACCGCAACAAGGAACAACCCGAACGCGACCCCGGCGGACGCCGCCGCCAACCATGGCGTATCGCGCACGGGATACCAGACCGACGCGACCAGCATGAACGCAACGAGCCTCGCCCATGACCAGCGCCTCTCGTGCGTACGATGGCGCCGCCGCGCCCGCCCGAAACGCGGACGGTGCGTTTGGAGCCACGCCGCTGCGGCGGGTGCCGCGCGCGAGCCCGCACCGCCGTCGTCGGGTGAACCGTACCCAGGGCCGTCGGTCGTCGCCTCAGCGGATGCCATAACGCTTGCCTGCTCCACCAAATATGCCGCGCCGGCGTCGTGCCCGGCTCTGCCCGGCCGTCCGGCGCCCTCCCGCGTCTTACGCCCGACCGCGTGTCGGGCGGTGGGCGGGTGGACGTCGGCACTATAGCAGGATGTGGGCACGGTAGCGTGTCAGCTAAGCTCGAAAGCGGTATGCGCACCCCCGCCCGGACGACACGATGGACCGTCCGAACCGGCAGGGGTAGATCGCCCGCCGGTTGCGCAGTG
>JBHHVO010000170.1:0-7262 GCA_046754365.1 Phycisphaerae bacterium
GATGCGGTGCTCGCCACAATCATCGATGCGGGCGCGCCGGCGTGTCCGTGTGGAGAACGTCGATGTTCACGTCGCTGGTATTTGGAGCGTGTCTAGGATGGGAGGGCGAGGCTCCCGCCGGGCCGTGTGCGGCGTCGGGACCTGGGCTCAGCACGAGCTTCGCCCTCCCGGCTCGGGTTTTTCCAGGGTGTTTCATCGACGCCCTTCGCTTGCCGATGGTCGGACGCGGTTCCGCCGCGCTCGTCGGGCTCGGGATGGTCATCACGCTGCTGGCGGCGGCGCCTGCGTCGGCGTGCGCCCGCGGCGACGACAAGGACGACGCGCGGACCGTCGTGGTGACGGGTGAGGGCGTCACGAAGGACGAGGCCCGGCGCGACGCCCTGCGCCGTGCGTTGGAACAGGGGGGGAAGAGCTTCATCAACTCATACAGCACGGTGGAGAACTTCGAGCTCGTCCGCGACAGCATCTACGCGCGCGCGGAGGGCATCGTCACGGATTACAAGATCCTCGACGCGGGCGATGCCGCCGGAGGTGCTTTGTACTGCAAGATTCGCGCGGTGATCAGCCGGCGGGCGATCGCGTCGACGTGGGGCGAGGTGCAGAACCTGCTCGATCAGATCGGGCGCCCCGTCATCGTCGTGTTCATACAGGAGCGGATCGACGGCGTGCTCCAGGACGGCAGCATCCTCGAACACGAGATCGAGCACGCACTCCACGGCTCGGGGTTTACCGTGTACGCGGGGGAACAGGTCCGTGCGATCGCCGAGAAGGAATCGGCTGACGCCCGCGCCGAGGGCAACGTCGCGAAGGTGCGGGCGATCGCCAAAGGCTTCGGTGCGCAGGTGTTCATCACCGGCACGGCGCAGGCGAACGCCGCCGGCGTCAAGGTGCTCTATGGCGAGCCGACCGCGATGTACAACTGTGACGCCGCGGTGAAGATGTACTACACGGACACCGCGGAGCTCATCGCGAGTGAGTCGGTGCCGAACCAGCGCGGCGGCGCCAGGGGGCATCGCGAGCGTTCGCCGCAGGCGGGTAAGCAGGCGCTGGCCAATGCCGCCGGACCGCTCGTCAAGAAGACGCATGACAGCGCGATGCGCTGGTGGACCACCCGCATCACCGCCGGCGGGCAGATCGTGCTCGAAATCGAGGGGCTCACGGTCGGGGCGTCGGTCAGGATCAAGCGGAAGCTCGCGGAGCTGCCGAACGTGGAGCGTGTGAACTACGCTTTTTCCAAGGGTATCGCCACGTACCGCATCGTCGCCAGGACGACGGCCGAGGACCTCGTGGACCACCTCGTAACCGGCGACTGGAGCCGTGTGTTTGAAATCGTCGGCGTATCGACGAACCGGATTCAAGCCAAGGCCGTCGGGGGATAGGGATCGACAAGGCCATGCCTGAGCATCTTCACGGACAGCTTGCCGTCGACGGCCAGCGGTTCGGCATCGTCGTGAGCAGGTTCAACGAGTTCATCACGTCGAAACTCGTGGACGGTGCCGTGGACGCACTCGGCCGTCACGGCTGCGCGGACGATGCGATTACGTGCGTGCACGTCCCCGGCGCGTTCGACATTCCGCTGGCCGCGAGCAAGCTCGCGCGCGGCGGCGGCGTGGACGCGGTCATATGCCTCGGCTGCGTGATCCGCGGGCAGACGCCGCACTTCGAGTACATCGCGTCGGAGGTGGCCAAGGGCGTCGCGCGGGTCGGGTTGGATTCGGGCGTGCCGACGACCTTGGGCGTCATCACGGCCGACACGCTCGAACAGGCGATCGACCGCGCGGGCGGTAAAGCCGGCAACAAGGGCGCCGACGCGGCGCTCGGCGCGATCGAGCTCGTGAACGTCCTGCGCAAGCTAGACGCACGCCGGTGACGGGCCCCGAGCGGCGACAGGCGCGGATTCTCGCGATGCAGGCGCTGTGCCAATGGGACGTCCAGCGCGACGCGTCGCCACCGGCGCTGGCCGATTTCCTCGCGACGCAACACCCACCGGACGACGTAGTCGCGTATGCGGACGCGCTCGTGCGCGGTTTCTGGGAACACGATGCGCGGTTTGACGGGCTTATCGCGGCCGCATCGACGCGGTGGGACGTTCCGCGAATGTCGCCGGTCGATCGGAACACGATGCGTGTCGCGGTGGTCGAGCTCGACCGTGGTGACCCACCCCCGAAGGTCGTGATCAACGAGGCGATCGAGATCGCGCGCGCGTATGGCAACGCGGATTCCGCGCGATTCGTCAACGGCGTCCTGGACGACGTATGGAAGTGTATGCCAACGGAGCGGCGCTAGTGGGACTCTTCGATCGGTTCAAGCGGGGCCTGGCGCGGACGCGCGAGAAGGTCGCCGTGGGGTTTCGGTCGGTCCTGCGGATCGGGCGGAAGATCGATCAGGAAACGATCGACCGGCTCGAAGAGACCATGCTCGCCGCCGATTTCGGCCCGGACACGACGCAGAAGCTCATCGGGGTTGTCCAGCGGGGGTGGCGCCGCGGCGACATCACCGAGGAACAGGAGGTCACGGCGTACCTGCGGCGCCACATTGTCGCGATGTGGCCCGAGGCCGACCGCGGCATCCGGTTCGCCGACACGGGGCCGACGGTGATCCTCATGACCGGGATCAACGGCTCGGGCAAGACGACGAGCGTCGCGAAGATGGCGCACTACCTCACCGCAGCGGGCAAGCAGGTCATCCTCGGCGCGTGCGATACGTACCGGGCGGCGGCCGTCGAGCAGCTCACCGTCTGGTCCGAACGGATCGGCGTCCAGATCGTCAAACACCGGCAAGGCGCCGACCCCGGCGCCGTGGCGTACGACGCGTGCGAGGCGGCGACGGCGCGCGGTGCGGATGTGCTGCTCATCGACACGGCCGGCCGGCTCCACACGCAGCAGCACCTCATGCGCGAGTTGGGCAAGATTCAGAAGGTCGTGGAACGCAAGATCCTCGGCGCACCGCATGAGGTCCTGCTCGTACTCGACGCGACGATCGGACAGAACGCCGTGAACCAGGCACGTGATTTTGCCGCGTATGTCTCTGTCGGCGGCATCTTCCTCGCCAAGTTGGACGGCAGCGCGAAGGGCGGTATCGTGGTCGGCATCCGCGACCGGCTCGACATCCCGGTGAAGTTCGTCGGCCTCGGCGAGACACCGGAAGACATCGAGCCGTTCGAACCGGAAGCGTTCATGGCGGCGCTGTTCGCCGACGCGAGTGACGCGTGACGCGAACGCAACGTGCGGTCGGCGCCGATCCGCGGGTGCTGCTCGGTGGGTGCGCGACGTGCTTCGATGTGGTCGACGCGCACCCGGCCTGCAGGTTGCGTCCCCCACGGCTCAAGCCCTCGGGCAACTTGCGTCCCCGACGGCGCAAGCCATCGGGGACCCGACCACGAGCCGGTCGCAGACGTTGGTGAGCCCGGAACCCCCGCGATGGTCATCGGCAGCGACGAACTCGAACAACTCTCCGACGGGATCTACCAGGATCGCATCATACCGACGTCCCTGTACTGCGGCACGTGCGGGTACAACCTCCGCATGCTCCGGTATGTCGGGGTGTGTCCCGAGTGCGGGCACGCGTACAACGCCAGGCCGCTCAAGCTCGAGGGCATCTTCCTGCCGCACCTGGTCGAGTTCCCCGCGGGCGACGCGGCGTCGTTCGTGTTCAGCGGGATCGCCGCGGCCGGGTTGTTGCGGGCCGGGATCGCGCCGTTTCGCTCAGAGTATGTGTTTGTCGGTCTCGCGATGGCCGCGATGGCGGTGGCGTTCCTGCGACGCACGTATGTCAAGGCGTGCCGGTTCATCAAGTTCCGGCACATCGCGCGCAAGATCGCGTTTCGCGAGGACGACTGACCCGCCCCGCGGAGACGGCTGGCACCGTTGCGACGACGCCGCCGTCGTGGGCGGGGCATCGGCGCCGTACGCGCACGCGACACCGGAGGTTGGATGCCGCGCCACGCCCCCAAAGCCTCGGCCGCGTCAAACGGCGACACGGCCGATGTCGGCGCCGGGCGCAAGCGCCCCCGGTCGCGCGTGCGCAGGCTCTTCGTGATCGCCGGTGGGACCTACGTGGGGGTTTGTGTGATCCTCGGGTTTCTTCAGTCGCGGCTCATGTACTTTCCCTCTCGCGGGTATCCGCAAACACCGCGTGACGTCGGTCTTGCGTTCGACGACGTGACGCTCGAGACGAGCGACGGCGTGGCGATCGCCGCGTGGTACGTGCCGGCGGCGTCCCCGAACGGGAGCATCATTTTCTGTCACGGGAACGCGGGCAACATGGCCGACCGGCTCGGCGACTGTGCGGTGCTCAGCGGGCTCGGCTACAACGTCCTCATGTTCGACTACCGCGGCTACGGGCGAAGCGAAGGCAAGCCCGACGAACACGGCACGTACCACGACGCGGCCGCGGCGTGGGCGTATCTCGCCGGGCGGCGGCGCGAGCCGGCGGCGCGGATCATCATCTTCGGCCGGTCGCTCGGCGGCGCGGTGGCGATCGAACTCGCGACGCGGCACCCGCCGGCGGCCCTGGTCGTCGAGTCGACCTTCACGAGCATGGAGGACATCGCGCGGCTCCACTATCCGTTCCTGCCGGTCCGCCTGCTCCTCACGTACCGGTACGACTCGATCGCGAAGGTCGGCCGCATCCCGTGCCCGAAGCTGTTCATCCACGCGACCGACGACGAGCTCATCCCGCTCGCGAACGGCCGGCGACTCTTTGACGCCGCGGCCGCGCCGAAGGCGTTCGTCGAGACCCCCGGCGGGCACAACACCGGCGGCTATGCGTCCGCGGCGGCGTATACGGACCGGCTCGCGGCGTTTCTCGACGCGGCGCTCGCGCGGTGACGCACGCGGGTCCCTGACGCCGCGTCCGGTCCGAGACGCGTTCCCGTCGATCGTCGCATCACGCCCCGCCGCATGCCCCCCGGCCGCACCGGACGTGACGACACGACGATGACACACGCGGCCCGCGGCCCGGCGCCGGGGCGCGACCCCGCTGCGCAACCGCGCCCGGGATCGACGCGGGCCGTCGCCGGGCCGGGCGTTCCCGCATCACCCGCTGCAACGCGATACCCGTTGCAACCCAGTAACCCTTGCAACACGATGGCTTACGAAAAAAACCGGCCGCCCCGAGGTTTTCGTGTAAGAAACCCGCTCCGAATCGGACTCGATAGCGTGACCGCCGAACCCGTCCCGGCGGCGCGCGCCCCGGGCGGGATTCGGGTGTCGCGGCACGAGGCCGTGGGTCGTGCGTCGTCGCGGTGGGTCTGCGTCGCGAGTAGGGTCCTCGTGACCGCACGCGCGGAACCCGGCGGTGAAGACGGAAGGAGCGATGTCCATGACGATCGAGCGGATGCGGAATACACGTGCCGGCGGGCGTTGCGACCGCCCGGCGTTCTCCCTGGTGGAACTCACCGCGGTCGCGGCGTGTCTTGTGGCCCTCATGGCGCTGCTGCAGCCGTCGCTCACGGCCCTGACGGCGGAAGCCAGGCAGACCACATGCCTCGAACGCCTGCACGCACTCGCCTCGGCGGGGCTCATCTACGCCGAGCAGGACGCAAGCAACTTCGTCATCCCGGTGCACCCGCGGTTCGATCAAAAGCAGGACTTCGTTCCGCTCTTCGTCGGCCCGTACGAGTGGGGCGGCAAGAGCGGCCGGGGTCGTCCCGGTTTCTGCGACGGCCCGAGCAAGGATCCGCTCACGAGCCGCTACGGCACAGCGTGCGGGTTCGGCCCGGCGACGAGACCGCTCAACGCGGTCCTGTTCCCGCACGGGTTTCGGGACAACCTGGACCCGGTGTTCGACGCACAGGGCGCGCTCCTCGACACGCAGATGGATCTGCCGGTGTATCGCTGCCCGGCCGACGACGGTCCGCCCGCCGGCGCGCATTGCCCGGATTGGGTCGAGCACCCCGACCGCACGTCGTATGACCATTTCGGCACGAGCTACGCGGCGAACCTGTTCATGGGCGGGTCGTCGAGCGGGGCCGGCACGATGAAGAGCTACTCGCCGTACCTGCGGCCGGCGTCGCGCATCCCGAATCCCGGCAGGACGTTTATCTTCGAGGAGAACATCGGCCGGTGGGCGTGGGCGTGCTGGAACGAGGCATGTGACGGCACGCATAACGGGCTGACGTTGGACGGCGTGAATCCCGGTCCCACCGGTGCCGTCCGAGGATGGCACGGCAAGGACTGGAGGTTCAACTTCTCGTTCGCCGACGGGCACGCGGCGCGGCACCAGATCTACCTCGACGGCACGGAGGCCGAGAACGGCTTCGCGAGACACTACCGGATCGAAACCGTGTTTGAGGACGAGGCTCAACAGGCTACCCAAGCCTGCCTCATCGTCCGCGGTCCGGGCTGGCAGAAGGACACGCTCCCGTCACCGCCGATCGACACGGGCCTAGGCAACCCGGGTGGGGGAGGCGAGCGGCCGTCGTACGACGACTGCGTGCAGGCCGAGCTGCCGCCGTAGTGGGACGGCACGCGCGCGGGCCGGCGCTCGCGGACGGCACCGCCCGGGCGGTGATCTCGATCGGACGACTTCATGGATGCGGACAACGTCTTCGAACCAGGAAGGACCCGCAGGTGGTCCCCAAAGGAAACCCATGAGCGCAGGCCCGCAAAGGAAAACCGAACCGAAACACGCAAAGGGACGCCCCAACGGCGATGCCATCAGCGTAAGTCCCGTGGAGAAAGGACGCGCCATGAGCAACGGTCACGATAACCATCGATGGATGCAGGGTGCGGCGGCGGCTTTGATGTTGGTCAGCGGTGCGTGGGCGTTCGAGGCACCACCGGGTGATACGTGCGCGCAGGCCGATGCGATCACCGGCGTCGGCGTGTTCCCGTTCGACAGCACGGGCGCCACGTCCGACGGGCCGACGCACGACGCGTGCGCCCTGGGCGGCGGAGCGGATATCGCGGCCGACGTGTGGTTCTGCTGGACGTCGCCCGGCGACGGCGCCGTGACGCTCGACACGTGCAGCGGCACGACCGTCGACACGAAGATCGCCGTCTATGACGGCTGCGCGTGTCCGCCGGGCGATGCGAACCTCCTGACGTGCGGTGACGACGCGTGTGTGTACCAGACCCGCGTGACGTTCGACGCCGTCGCGGGCGGTCAATACCTCGTACGGCTCGGCGCGCACCCCGGCCTCGGCGGCGGCGAGGGCGTGTTCACGATCACGCTCGGCGACGTGGCCGAACCGGCATGCACGGCGGTCGGCGCCGCATGCCAACCGCGGACGCTTTGGAACGCGTACAACAGCGCGCGCC
>JBHHVO010000171.1:0-7227 GCA_046754365.1 Phycisphaerae bacterium
TCGAGGAAGCGGAGGCCTCTACGCGCCCGGTTGCCGTCCACGAGAAGCACTTTCAGGTCTTCAAGGACTACCGCCACGCATCATATGCGCATCGTTGCGAGGAGTCTGTGCGACGCCTGATGCGTGAGCGCTGTTACGATGTAGCGTGCCTACTTCTATCACGCAAACCAGCGGGCGGGCGGGCCCGCTACATAGAGCCGGCCCGCGACCTGGCATTCGAGCATTTCGCTAAGCTCCTTTGCCATCACGTATTTGCGGCGTATAGTGCTCTGTGATTGCGCCGCGCGCCGGGTGCCGCTGCGGCGTGAGCAGTCACCTGGCGCTCTGTTGCACATCAATCGAGGGGTGCTGCGAGCCGCGACGGTCACGGAGCGGACGTTCCGCGATGACGCGAGACCGGGCGCTCTCTGACGGTCGTGGTTAAGTTCTTCCCAACCAATCACGCCATCTGTGACGCGAAACTACCGCCCCTCGAATCTCGCGGCGCGCTTTTCCAGGAACGCGGCGACGCCTTCGCGGTGGTCGTGGGTCTTGCCCGCGGTGGTTTGGAGCTGGGCCTCGTAGTCGAGTTGGGCCGGCAGGTCGTTGTTCCACGCTGCGCCAATGGCGCGTTTCGTGAGCCCGATGGTCTTGGTCGGTAGGGTGGCGAGCTTCCGCGCGAGCGTCATCGTTTCGTCGTGGAGCGCGTCGTCGGCGACCATGCGGTTGGCCAGCCCGATGCGGACGGCCTCTTCGGCCTTGACGCGGCGGCCCGTGAACGCGAGCTCCATCGCGCGGGCCATGCCGACGAGCCGTGGCAGCATGAACGTGCTCCCGGAATCCGGAATCACGCCGACGTGGATGAACGCCTGGATGAAGCTCGCGGATTCGGCCGCGAGCCGCATATCGCACGCGAGCGCCAGGCTGCACCCGGCGCCGGCGGCGACGCCGTTCACCGCGGCGATGACGGGCTTCTCCATCGTGCGGAGCTTGTTGATGATCGGGTTGTACGTGTCGCGGAGGTGCTGGCCGAGTTCGATCGGTTCGGGGCTGTCGTAGCGTGCCTTGACGTCGGCGAGGTCCTGGCCGCTGCTGAACGCGCGCCCGCTGCCGGTGATGACGACGCACCGCACGGTGCTGTCCTTCTCGGCCGCACGGACGGCCTTGGCCAGCGACGCGAGCATGTCGTCGTTGAACGCATTGAGGACGTCCGGGCGGTTGAGGCGGATCGTGCGAACGCCGGCGTCGTCGTCGGTAAGCAGCGTGGGTGGTGGTTCGTCCATCGGTCGTGCACTCCCGTTGTTGCGGCCCGCGCGGTGTGCGGTGTGATCGACCTGCAGCATACGTGGGCGACGGCCGTCACTATATCACTGTGTGCGGCGCGGCGACAGCATCGGATCGGACCCGCCGCGGTGGCGGAAGGTCGGGTGCCAGGTGGTGGTCCTGCTTATGCAGCCACGGAGGCGTGCGCGGCGGTTTCGGGCACGGTGTGGGAGGTAGCGCAGACGGTCTGAGGCAGGGGGCCGGGGTGATGGGGCTGCTTGGGTGCTGTGGTGCGTTGTGGCTGACACGCTCCGGTCAACGTAACGACGAGACCCGGTAGCGAGCACACCAACATGACGAGTCGGATCGCGAGCGCGGCGCACACGATTTGTGACGCGCTACCGAACGGGGCGAAGAAATACTGGTACGCCAGCTCGGCCGTACCGAGCCCCTGCGGTGGTCCCGGCAGGGCCTTGACCATCTCGCCGGTTGAGAAATACGCGTAGTACTCGACGGCCGTGTCTGCACCGGCTGTCATGCCGAGCGCCATGGCGACGATGAAGAACGCACCGGCCGCCACAAGCTGCAGCACCATGGTGTTCGCAACCGCCCCGGCCAGCAGGCGTTTGCGCTTCGCAAGCGACCTGGCGGTGTGATCGACGCGCCGGAGCTGGTCGAACATCGGCAGGCGTTCGAGCAGGCCGCGCGGCAGCATGCGGCGGCGCAGCGTCGTGGAGAGATACGCGGCGGCGCCGATGGTCGCCACGGCCGACAGACCGAGCATGTACATCCGCAGCGCGCCGAGTGTGGTGTCGGCGGGGCTTAGCACCGTGATCACCGCGACCACCGCGAGTAGACAAACAAGGCCCAGTGCGCGATCGAGGAACACGACGGTCATCGCCTCGGTCTTGCGGGTGCTGTGTTGGGCGATGTAGTACGCCTTGGCGACATCGCCGGCGGTCGAGCCGAGCGGCGCCGCGAAGTTCAGGAAGTTGCCCGCCCAGGATATCTTGACGCCGGTCCAGAGGTTGATCGCGGTGTGCTCGGCGCGGAGCAGCCACTGTAGCCGCAGCCCCTGAAGCAACGGTACGACCATGAACACGGCGATGCTCAACAGCAGCAGAGGCTTGCTCGCATGGCGCCATGCGGTGGCGAGCCCGTAGTCGATCCTGAGTCGGCCATGCTCGTCCGCGGCGATTTGAGTCCACGATATGGCCACCGGACCGGCATCCTCGGTGTGCACGACGAGTCCGCCAACGTCCGCGACGACGCGCCCCACGAGCACCCGGTTGTCGGGCGTGAGCACCACGCGGTCATCGACGCGTACCGACCCGGCCACGACCCACACGGCTGCGCCACACGCGGTGATGCGCACGCCGTTGATGAACCATTTCCTCGTGTTTGTGGTCATGCGCCGTGCCGCCCGTAGGTTGTGTCAGCGTGTGTCACCATGCGTTTCGGTGTCCATCGGTTGCGGCGGTGCCGACATGCGGCGGCGACGCGTGCACGCCGTCCCGCTCGATCGGCCGTTCGCGAAGTCATCAGCGGCGCCTGGATTCGAACCAGGAATGCTGCATTAACAGTGCACTGTGATACCGTTTCACCACACCGCTATAAGGGGACCCGCGGGCTCTCCCCAGATGACCGCAGGTCCACATGCGCCGCAACGCCCGCAGGTGGATGTCCGTGCTCGCCAGCCGTCTCCCGTTTCCAGCGTCCACGGGAAAACGGCCGGCGCCGCACACGAGCGTCGCATCGCGTCCGCAGACGCACTTAGCATAGGGCGTGCCAGCCGAACACGCGGCAAGACGGATCGCATAAACCATGATGTCGTATGGTGTTACGTTCGGACGTCGGGGCGAGTCCCGCCGCCGCACGCCTCGGGCATTTGACCCAGAATCGCGACCAGGCACGCGATGCCACAGCGCACACGCGATCCGCCATCGGGGATCGTGCCCCGTCTCGCACGCCTGCGACGCCGTCGCATGGCCCCGCGCGACCGAATACAATCCCACCGAGCATGAGTCTTCGCGTGCTGCATGCCATCTCGTCGCTCGAGCCGCGCGCCGGCTCCGTGGCGATCACGCTACCGGGACTCTTTCGCGCGCTGCGGGCGAACGACATCGAATCGTCGGTGGTCACCGCGGACGCGTACTGGCCCTGCTATCGTGACGCCGCCACGACACCCGCCGACCCATCGCACGTTGCGCCATCGCACGCCACGCCGTCGGACCACGCGGATGTACTTCGCGACGCCGACGTCGTGCATATCCATGGATGGGACGCGGCGCTCGCGATCGATATCGCCGGCCGCGCGCGGGCCGCGCGCAAACCCTACGTCGTCACACCCACCGGAGGTCTCTCGACCGCGCCGAACCGCAAGAAGACATGGCGGGACCGGCTGCGCGGCGTCTTTCGTGAGCGGGCGGCCCTACGCTGGGCGTCAACGCTGACCGCGCTCAACAGCGCGGAGCGAGACGATCTCACGCGTCTCGGCATAGCCACCCGCGTCGTCGTCCTCCCATACGGTCTCGACGTGGCGGCCTATGCCGATCCGGTATCGGACACACACGACATCCCGCCGCCGCCCGATGGGCCGTTCTGGCTTTTGCTCGGTCCGATGCACCCGGTCGAGGGGCATGTCCCGCTACTCAAGGCGGTGGCCGAGCTCGGTGATGCGTGTCGTGATTGGCGCGTTGTGGTCGCGGGGACGCGTACGGAGGACTGGCGGGCCACACTCGAGGCCGCCGTCCGAAGGAAGGGAGCGACGGGTCGCGTCGTATTCACCGACGCACCCGACCCGCCGACGCAGCGGGCGCTGCTCGCGAGCGCCGCCGTACTCGTGGCGCCGAGTCTTCACATCCGCAACCCCGTGTCGGTGCTCCAGGCGGCCGCCGCCGGTGTGCCCGTCGTCGCCACCACGCTCGTTGCGCCCGACGACCTCGCCGCGGTCCTACACGTCTGCGAGCCCACGTACACCGGCATCCGGAATGCAATGCGCACGGTTGTCGCGTTGACCGACGAGCAGCGCGCCCATGGCGCCGTCGAGGCGCGTGAGTTGGTCCGGAAAACACTTGACTGGTCCGTGCTCGCCGAACACTACGCGGCGCTCTACCGCGGCGTGCGCGGCGGCTCTGGAGGGGACCATGCCACGTGCGTCGGCGTCGGTGTTGGTGCCGCCGGCTCGAAAAACGCTTGCAAACCCAAGCCGCCGCGGTAAACACATACCCGCGACGGATCGCGCACCCCGCCGATGCCAGGCCGGTTGCATGCTCGGTCATCCCAACATGAGGCACTAAGCACCGCGCCATGGACCCGCAACTCATCGACGCCGACGAACGGAACCGCGCGCCGGCCCGGGGATTCCACCTGCGCGAGGTGGCCAGAGCCGCTGCGCTCACCCGTCCGTTCAAGGGTACGCTGGCAGCCGGGCTCATCGCCACCGTGCTGTTCGCGGGCTTGCACACCGTCAGCATCGCCGGGGCGTTCCCCGTGCTCAAAATCCTGCTCGAGCACGAAGGGCTGCGCGGCTGGGTCGAACGGACCATGGCCGGACGGCGCGTCGGCGCGACGTTCGGCCCGATCGAGGCGGCCGACGCCGCCAAGATTCAGGTGACGGATCTGCGCGCGCACGGGCCGCTTCACGACCAGGGTGTGCACCGCTTCGACGTCATCTGGGATGCCCAGGGGCGTACGGCCCGCGAGCTGCTGCACGAACTGGCCGAACGCGAAGCGGACGGTCGCGTGCGCGTACTGGTCCAAACCGACAAGGGCGACATCGAGGCCGTGCCGCGGACGGTGGATCTGGCCCCCGCGGATCCGGCCGATGGCGCGCTCGACGTGTGGACCATGCGCGGCCTGCGTTGGGCAGCCTCGGCCATCCCCGCCGGCGCCGATACGGATCGCGGCAAACTCACGGCGCTCACGTACATCCTCGTCGGGCTCGTGGTGCTCGTGCTCGTGGCCAACGTGTTTCGTTTTCTCGGCGAGGTGCTCATCGCACGGGCCGTGCTCCGCGCGATGATGGTGCTCCGCGCCCGGCTCTATGACCGCGTCCTCCGCCTGCCGATGACGTACTTCGCGGGTTACGACACGGCCGACCTGGTCACGCGATTCGTCCAGGACATTCAAGAGGTACAGCGCGGCCTCATGACGCTCTTCGGCAAGTTCGTCCGTGAGCCGCTTCGCGCGGTGTTCATCCTCGGCCTCGCGTTTACCTTGGATTGGCGGATAACGTTGACGATGGTCGTCGCGACGCCGCTCGTCGTCGCGATATTCTGGGCGATCGGACGCAGCGTAAAAAAGGCGAACCGCAAGCTGCTTCAGTCGTACGGTGCCATGATCGGCGCGCTCACCGCGAGTCTACAGAACCTCCGCGTTGTCAAGGCGTATACGGCCGAGGACCACGAGCGTGCACGCTTGGGCAAGGTCGACCTCCGCATGTTCGTCCAACAACTCAGACTCGCCGGGCTGCACGCGTTCACGTCGCCGATGATCGAGATGCTCGGGGTTGTCGCGGCGAGTGTGGTAACGGTATGGCTGGCGAGTCTTGTGCTGGCGCATGAGTTGACACCGGCGAAGTTCATGCAGCTCGGGTTCACGTTGTCGGTGTTGTTCGACCCGCTCCGCAAGCTCTCCGACGTGTATGTCCGACTGCAACGCTCCACGGCCGGGGCCGAACGCATCTTCCAGGTGCTCGACGAACCGATCGAATCGCCTCGTGCTGCCGCGGCCACCGAGCTCGCCCCGTTGACACGCGGCATCGAATACGCCGGTGTGACGTTCACGTATCCCGGCGCGACACGTCCGGCACTCCGCGATGTCAACATGACCGTTCACTGCGGCGAGACGGTCGCGATCGTCGGCCCTAACGGTTGCGGCAAGACGACGCTGGTGAGCATGCTGCCGCGGTTCTTCGACCCGGACGAGGGTGAGATTCGCTACGACGGTGTGGACCTGCGCGCCGCCAACCTCAAGAGCCTGCGCGGGATGATCAGCCTGGTGAGCCAGGAGGCGATCGTCTTCGCGGGTACGCCGACGGAGAACATCGCATACGGCCACGCGGATCCGGATCCGGATCGCGTGCGGCATGCGGCGCGGCGTGCCTCGGCCGATGACTTCATTCGCGCGGTCCCCGGCGGCTACGACGGCGCGCTCGGCGAGCGCGGTGCAACGCTCTCGGGCGGCCAGCGGCAGCGCCTCGTCATCGCCCGAGCCATCTTCCGCGACGCGCCGATCCTCATCTTCGACGAAGCCACGAGCCAGATCGACACGGAATCCGAGCAGAAGATACAGGCGGCGCTCAAGGAGTTCGCCACCGGGCGGACCACGCTCATCATCGCGCACCGCCTCAGCACGATTCAGTTCGCGACCCGCATCATCATGATGGACACCGGCCGCATCATCGACACCGGCACCCACGCCGAACTGCTCGACCGCTGCACCCCCTACCGCACCCTCTGCGAGACCCAATTCGTGCAATAACGCTAATCGAAGCGATCGGCGACCGAGTCGCTTGGCCTCGACCCATCCCTCAAGCACGCACAGAGTTCAACGAGGTCCGGCGCGACTGCTTCCACGACAAATATGACACGGCCAGCACGCCGCCGACGAGGTTGAAACACAGATCGAGCAGTGTGTTGCCGTAGCCGCCGACCCCGGTCTCAGGTATCGCCAGCACGGCCAGGAACTCGATGATCTCGTTCACCGCACCGAAGCCGCATCCCATGAGCACCACCAACAGCCACAGCGTACGCCACCGTTCGATCCGCTCGCGCAGGTATGGCCGGAGCAGGTGAAACGCGATCAGCGTCGACACGCCAAAGCCAAGTACGTGCACGACCTGATCGTACCGCAGCACCACGAGCCGCGCCCCGCCGTCCGCTATGTGATCCACGAGCGGACACAGCACAACGCCGTAGAGCACGCCGTCACCTACGTCGAGATTCCCGCCGGCCATGTGGAGCACGCCCCACGCCGTCAAAC
>JBHHVO010000172.1:0-7224 GCA_046754365.1 Phycisphaerae bacterium
AGGCAAATGGCGACGCCACATGTCCGCACGGACGCCGGTGCCACACAACGGTGCATGGCGTAGACGGCACGCCCTACGGCTGTCGGTCCTGCCACACGTCCAAGATACAATTCGGTGCCCGGTCGACGCCGTTTGTCGGCCCGACGCCGATGTCCTGCGTCGGTGCCAATGCCTTTGGTCGATGCCGAAGCGTGTCGGGTTGGCGCGCCTCCACCGCGCACGGCGGGTTCGACACGCGACCACCGGTCCGGTAGGATGTGGTGCTCAGCCCGTGACCGGTCGTTCGTGTCGAAACCGGCACACCGGGCGGTAGGACGGCTTGCGGTTCCGATAAACCGGGAGGATGCGGCGTGCGGTTCTGTGTGGTGGAGTGGCCCGGCGACGCGGGCACGCGGTTGGCGGTGGAACGGGACGGCGGGCTCGTCCCGCTGGACGCGCCGGCGAGCCTTCGGGGCGCGTTGGAGCAATATGGGCCCGATGGGCTTATGCGGTTGGCGGCTCGGGCCACGGGCGACGCGTTGCCTGTCGATCGTGTTGCGCGGTGGTGCCCGCCGGTCCCGGATCCACGGACGTTTCGGGATTTCTACGCGTTCGAACAGCACGTCAAGACGTGTCGCGAAAAGCGCGGTCAGGACATGCTGCCGGAGTGGTACGAGTTTCCGGTGTTTTATTTCTCGAACCCGAGCTCGATGAAGGGCCACAACGAGCCCGTGTCACGACCCGCATCGACGAAGGAGCTGGACCTGGAGCTCGAAGTCGGGTGCGTGATCGGCAAGGAGGCGCGCGACGTCTCCGGCGACGCGGCGGACGATGCGATCTTCGGTTATATGGTGCTCAACGACCTTTCCGCCCGTGATCTCCAGCGGCAGGAGATGAAGTGCATGCTCGGCCCGGCGAAGGGCAAGGACTTCGCGACGGCGATCGGCCCGTGGCTCGTGACCAAGGACGACCTCGCCGACGTTCGCGTGGGGCCTGGGCGGTATGACCTGGCCATGGTGGCGCGGAAGAACGGGAAGGAGATTTCGCGCGGCAACATGACCGGACTCACGCATGACTTTACGAAGATGATCGAGCGTGCGTCGCGCGATGTGACGCTCTTTCCCGGCGACGTGATCGGCAGCGGCACGGTCGGGACGGGCTGCATCCTCGAGCTCGGACCGGAGGCGACGGACGGCTGGCTCGAGCCCGGCGACACGATCGAGCTCGAGATCGACCGACTCGGCGTGCTGACCACACCGATCACCTAGCCTTGGGGCGGCGATGCCGCGGCTGCGCGGCGGATGACGGAGACGTTGTTGATGAGTGTGATGCGATGGGTCTCGCGTCGGCGGCGTATGCGGCCGTGGAGACGGGCGTCCGGGTCTCGGGGGCTTGCGGCGGTCGGGGCGCGGTGGGTGCTGCGTGCGACGGCCGGCGAGGCGGTCCGGCGCGCCATCCACGCACGCTGCCGTGTCGCGGGGGCGTGGTTGGGTCCGGCGTTGCTCGTGGCAGCGGCCGGTTGTGCGGAGCGGCCGACCGTGCGCGACTGGATCGATGTGAAACAGGTGCAGTCGGCGTCGTTCGCCAAGTACTGGGAGACGTCGCTGCCGCTGCGCCCCGGTGACACGACCGAGCACGCGTACCTCATCGACGACAACCTCTATGTTACGACCGCCGGCGGGGACATGTTCGCGGTCCAAGCCGACAGCGGGTTGGTGCGGTGGCATGTGCACGTGACGGCGCCGGACTACACGATCTACCGGCCGAGCCACCTGCAGACGGCCGACGGCCACGGGCCTGTAGTGGTGGTGACGACGCGCCGCCTGCTCGTGTTTGATCGGTATTCGGGCGAGCAGCTCCACGCTTCCCTGCTGCCGTTTCCCCCGGGCGGCGCGGCCGTGGGCGACGCGACGCGGATGTACCTCGGCAGCGGCGACGGGCACGTCTACTCGTTGCTCTGGCGTCACGCGCTGGGCTCCAAACCGCTGACGCGGTGGCGGTTGCGGATGGGGGCGCCGATCACGACGTCGCCCGTGTTGCTTGGCGAAGCAGGGCTCGTGTTCGCGACGCACGGCGGCGCGGTCGCGCGTTGTGCACCGCTCGACAAAACGCTCCAGTGGGGCTTTCGCGCCGGCGACGGCATCGTCGCCGATCCGTTTGTCGACGGGACCGGCGTCTATGTGGCGAGCACCGACCGCTCGCTCTACAAGCTCGATCTTGACACCGGGCGGGTCGTCTGGCGTCGCCGCATGCCGACGCCGCTGACCGACCCACCGGTCGTCGCGCGGTTTGCGTGCTATCAATACAACACGGACGACGGGCTGTCGGCGGTCGACGCCGATACGGGGGAACTCAAGTGGCGCCGGCGGGACGGGCGCGCGTTCGCGGCCGCGGCGCCCGGTGAGGCCGTGATCCTCACGTCCGCGGGCACGGTGGACGTGGTGGACGACAAGACCGGTGCGACCAAGCGTTGGTTTGATACGGGCGGGGCGCGGATCGCGACGGCGAATACCACCGATGACACGGTATATCTAATGCACCATGACGGACGTATCGCGTGCTTGAAGCCCGAGGGCGTGCCGTACCTGCGCAAGCAGGAGGTCGAGGCCGCCCGCGCGTTCTTGAACCGACCGACGCCGCCGGCGCGCGAGGTTGCGGCCGCCGAGACTGCGGCGCGTGTCGTCCGCACGGCCGACCCGTTCCGGAGCCGGCGTGACGCGCGACCGTGACCGCCACGGCACGTCCGACCGGGGCGATTCGCCAGGTGTGTTTCCGGTCGATTCGCGCGGTGATGCGTGGCCGTACCGACGGGTCCCGTGCGCTGCATGTGCCGCCGCAGCCGGGTATATGTCGCCGCGGCTAATGCTCCGTCGCACGTGAATCGATGGAGAATCCGAACCGCGGCCGTTTCCCTATTCACCTCGCCTGAGATGCTCATGGCCGGTTGTAACATCCAACGTGCACTCATCAGCGTCTATGATAAGACGGGGATCGTGGACTTCGCGCGCGCCCTCGTCGACGAGTTCCATATTGAAATCATCTCGACGGGGGGAACGGCCGCGCTGCTCAAGGCGCACGGCATTGCGGTGACGCTCGTGGAGGATGTGACCGGCTTCCCGGAACTCATGGACGGCCGGGTGAAGACGTTGCACCCCAGGATCCACGCGGCGATTCTCGCCGATCGTGACAATCCCGAGCACATGCGCCAACTCGCCGAGCAGGGCATCAAACCGATCGACATGGTGGTGGTTAATCTCTATCCGTTCGCGGAAACGGTGGCGAAGGCGGACTGCACGTTTGAGCAGGCAATCGAGATGATCGACATCGGCGGCCCGTGTCTGCTGCGCGCGGCGGCGAAGAATCATAAGCATGTGTTGCCGGTGACTTCGGCCGAGTATTACTGTAGTGTATTAGAAATGCTCCGCGGCACCTTCCCTATGTCCTCGGAGACCTATCGTGTTTCGAATGCCTTTCGCGTTTTCGAAAGAGCCTTTGCCTACGACGCTGAGGTCGCGTCTTGGCTCGACCGCATGATGCACGCGGGAAACCAATACGTCGGTTACCTTCGTTATCTTGATCGGGGGCCGATACGCTACGGTGAGAATCCACACCAAAGCGCTCGGATGTGGCAACTGAACCCTGGCGCGGAGCCCACTGACATTGCCGTGGCGGATCAGGTTGGCGGCGAAGATGCGCAAAAGGATTTCTCCTTCAACAACTACGTCGACGCCGATGCGGCGCTCGGTCTCTGCCGAGAACTGGTCCGAGCGCAGTTCCTGAGTGGCGTGGACTCCCGGTGGGTCGACGACACCGGGGCTACGTCGCTCGCGGTGTGCGTCTTCATCAAACACACGAATGCGTGCGGCGCTGCATTTGCCCTGTCCGCTGATCCAGCGAGCGGGCCGATGAACAGCAGTCGGATCGAGGCGTACCGCAAGGCATACCTGGGCGATCCCCATGCAGCCATGGGCGGCATCCTCGCGTGCAACTTCGAGGTGACCGAACCATTCGCTGAAGTCGTTATGGAGACCTTCGCGAGGTGGGGAAAGAACGTCGGGGCCGGTGGGTTCTTCGTAGAAGTATGGATCGCGCCGTCATTCGATGAGCGGGCCGTCAAGACGATTCGCACAAGGAAGAAGTGGGGACAGCGAGTGCGGCTGATGGACGTGCGCCACATGGGCGTGCCGCTCGACCAAGCCCGACGCGACTACAAGAAAATCGCCGGCGGCATGCTCGTGCAGGATCGTGATCTCGTTGGCCTCAACGAAGATCAGTGGAAGGTTGACACCGAGCGGCAGCCGACAGAAATGGAAATGGCCGACCTCCGTCTCGCGTGGCTCATCTGCAAGCACACCAAAAGCAACGCGATATCGATCTGCAAAGACGGCATGCTCATCGGCAACGGCGCCGGGCAGATGTCGCGGGTCATGAGCTGCCGCATCGCGACCTGGCTCGCAAAGGAGAACGGCCACGCAGACAAGCTGCCGGGCGCCGTCGCGGCATCCGATGCGTTCTTCCCGTTTCGCGACGGGCCGGACTTGCTCATCGACGCCGGCGTGACGGCGATCATCCAACCCGGCGGCGCGAGGCGCGACGCCGACACGATCGACGCGTGCAACGAGCGCGACGTCGCGATGATCTTCACCGGCACGCGACATTTCAAACATTAGGCGTCCTTGCCAACCCCTTAGCACCCCGCACCGCGGCGTCGTCCTGCGCCGGTCGCCAACGACACCGCGCGAGGCGCATGGGCACCTCGCTCGCCATGGCCACTGCCGCGGTCATCGCCGCGGGTGGGGGCGAGCCGGTGGGTCGGCGGACCGTTTCGCCGGTTTGTAGCGTGTGGCTGGTCGCCGTAGACTGGTCGTGGGTTGGTCACCTGGAGCGTCGGCGGTGAAGTTGTACACGAAGACAGGCGACGGTGGCGAGACGGGTCTCTTCGGCGGTGCTCGGGTGCCCAAGGATGATCCGCGCGTCGCGGCGTATGGGGACCTCGACGAGACGAACGCGGCGATCGGCCTGGCGGCGGCGACATGCCAGGATGGAGACGTCGTGACGCAGCTTCGCGCGATCCAATCGGACCTCTTCGGCCTCGGCGCGCGGCTTGCGTCGCCTGGCGGTGACCCGGGCACGCCGGTCGTCGACGACGAGCGGATCGCCTGCCTCGAGCGTTGGATCGATGCCGCATGGGCCGAAGTCGGGCCGCTGAAGAACTTCGTGTTGCCCGGTGGTGGGCAAACGGCGGCCGGCCTGCACCTGGCCCGCACGGTGTGTCGCCGCGCGGAACGCGCAGTCGTGGGGCTGGCGCGTGGGGAAGCGGTCGACCCCGTCACGGTCCGCTACCTCAACCGCCTCAGTGACCTGTTGTTTGCGCTATCGCGGTTGATGAACCACCGGACCGGTGTCGCGGATGTGCCCTGGACCGCGCGCCAGTAACTCGTCAACCTCCGTTGTGTAGGTTCCGAACGAAGCGCGTGGGAGGGCGAATAGCCCGGTGAGCTTGGGCCGCCGCGGGACATGACGGTGGCTCGGCGGGAGCCCCGCCCTCCCGTTTGAACCCACAGTTCCAGGGTTGATGGCACGCCGGCGCCGGTGCTGCCGTGCAGAGCGGAGCGGGGGGCCAACACACCGACCCGGTGACCCTGCCGGACCGTAGTATCGAAGTCAGACGGACATGCCGCACATGAACCCCGCCGCACCGGATGAGTCCGATCCCATCGACCCGCTTCACGTCGTGGTGATCGTACTCGCCGTCGCGACGATCGCCGCCGGGTTTCTCGTCCTCAGTGCGGCCGAGTCGCCCACGCCCGTCGACGGCGCCGTCGCGTGGCATCAGGAGTCGCCGCTGCGGGCGGTCGTGGCGCTGCTCTGCCTGAAGTACGCGTGGCCGACGGTGTACGCGGGCGACGTGAAGAACCTCGCCCTCGCCGTCGGCGCGGGTTTGATCCTCGTGACGCTCAGCATCGGGCTGATCGCCGGCCGCCGCAACGACTCCGGTTCCAACGCCCCGGCCACACCCCCCGGCAACACCGACGTCGGACACGGCACCCCGCGTCCACGCACCAGGGCCCTGATGCGCACGCAAGTGACACCACTCGCGGCGGCACAGGCCATGGCCGTGCTGTACTTGCTGTGGTCATTCGCGAGCAGCCGCTGGTCGCGTGCGCCGGATCTCGCGCTCGGCGGCAGCATCCTGTTGACCATTCAGCTCCTGTGGGCGGGTGTGCTCGGGATGGGCCTGCGCCCCGCCGCCGCGACCGTCGTGTGCCGCGGCATGATGGTCGTGACGGCCGTCACTGCCGGCGTCGCGGTCTGGTACTACTACGGCCGGAACCCGACGCTCGATGCCAAGTTTCCGTTCGGCAATCCGATCTTCCTGGCGACGTGCCTGACACCCGGGCTTCTGCTGACCGGGACGCGGGCGATCGAACACGGGGCGGGATTCAGGCGCACGGGCGGGCGCCGCCACGTGGTCGGCCTGGCGTGCGCGGTCGGCGCGATCGCGCTTGGGCTTTGGGCGTTTCTCTTGACGCGTCATGAGCCGTTGACGCTTGGGGGCATAGCGATACCCGTGGGTAAGCGCGGCCCGACGTTCGGCGGTGTTATCGGCCTCCTCGCGGTCGCGTTTTTCGCGATGCGCGGCCGGCGGCGCGCGGTCCCGGCGATGCTGGCCGTCGGCCTGACCGTCGCCGGGTGGTTCGCGATCGCCAGGCAGGAACAAGCGGCGTCACCGCGGGGCGGCGGCGCGACGATCACATGCCGCCGCTACGCGTGGTCGTATGCGCTCCGGCTCTTTGAGCAGCAGCCGTGGAAGGGCCATGGTCAGGCCGGCTTCGTGCTGGCCGGCGACGCCCTCGCCGTCAACGACGTGGAGCGGGACCCGCAGGCCCTCGCCACCAGGCTCGCCCACGCCCACAACGAGTGGCTTGAGGTCATGGCCGATCTCGGCTCGGTTGGGCTCGTGTTGCTCCTGGCGGTGTTGTTGCTGACGCTCGATGCCGGCATGGTCGCGATCGACGCATCACCCCATGCTTCCCACCGGTGGGCGCTCATCGGGCTCATGGCGTCCCTCGTGGCGCTCATCGTCGACGCCTGCTTCGATCCGGGTCTGCGCGTCTCCGGCGTGCCGACCGTGTTTTATGGCGTTCTCGGGTTGATTTGGGCGCTCGCTCGGCCGGGGAACACGCCGGCGCCACGGCGATCGCGGCTCCCCCGTGGCATGAGGATCGGGGCCGGCGCGGTCGG
>JBHHVO010000173.1:0-7215 GCA_046754365.1 Phycisphaerae bacterium
GCCGGTGCCCCAGGCATCGTGGTACTGGGCCGCGGCGGTTATCGGCGCGGTGTTGTACGGGTCACTCATTCCGTTCACGATCGACATTTCCCAACTTAGCGCCGGCGGGGGGTTTGGCGTGTTCGCGATCGCGTGGCACGGCACGACGGTGGAGGACCTGGTGACGAATCTGGCGTTGTACGTGCCGATCGGCGCGCTGGTTTCGATCACGGGTCGGATGTCGCGGCGCAGCGCGTGCGTGCGGGTGCTGGCGGCGGTGTGGATCGGGCTTTGCGTGAGTCTTCTGGCCGAGGCGCTTCAAACGACGATGGCGGTGCGCGTGGCATCGTGGACGGACGTCGTGCTCAACGTTGTCGGCGCGGGGCTGGGTGCGTGGATGGGTTGGGCGGTGTGGCGGGCGGTGTTGCGTGGGCTGGGTGCGTTGCGGACGGCGCTGCAGCGGGCGCCGTGTGCGACGCTGGCGTCGCTGTTGCTGTTCGGTCTCGTGTTTGAGCGTGTCATGCCGTTTGATTTCGTGTCGACGACGGCGGGGCTGCATGCGTCGTTTTCGCAGGCTGCGTGGCAGGTGCTTGCGGTGCCGGTGGATGGATCGGTTGGGGCGTTTGCGCCGGTTGCGTCGGGGCTGAGCGGGGCGGGTTGGTTTTTCGCGTTGTCGTATTTGTCGGTGTTGGGTTATCGGCAGGCGGGTCGGGTCGGCGTGGCTGCGTTTCTGCTGGCGGTGCGGCGTGGTGTGATCGTGGTGGTGGTGACGGAAGTGTTGCAGCTTTTCACGGTGTCGCGTGTGTTCCGTGTGAGCGACATGACATGGTGTGCGTTGGGTGTGGGGCTTGGTGCGTGTACGGCGAGCTTGCTGCTGGTGGTTCGTGGTGCGATGGCCCGTGAGCGGCGGCTGCGTGTGGCGGTGCCGACGGGGCTGCTGGTTTTGTCGGGGCTCGTGCAGGCGGGTGCAATGTTGGTGACGGCGCTGGATGCGCGGACGTGGACGCTTGGGGCGGCGGGTCTGGCGGGGATCGCGCGGGCGCCGTTTGCGTTGCTCTGGCGCGAGCCGATGTTCGCGGCTTTCGCGGCGATCGTGGGGACGACGACGCGGTATGCGTTGCTCGCGGTGGCGGTGGCGGTCGGGTTGCGTCGCGCGCGGCTGGCCGGTGCGTGGGGGGCTACGGGTGCGCTGGTGATGGTGGTGGCGATGGGTGTGGCGGGCTTGTCGGCGGTCATGGTGCATGCGGCGGTGGATCTGACGGGACCGGTGCTCGCGCTGGTGGCGGTGGTGGCGGTGGCGCAGGTTTATCCGGTGGTTCGTCCGGCGCGGTCGCGTGCGGGCGGGGGTGTTTCGGGGTCGTAGCATCCGGTTGCGCGTGGGTGTGGCGTGAGCGTGCGCCCGCGAAGGCGTGTCCGTTGCGGTCGGGGTACGGGACGGCCGTGGTTGGCGTCGGTTTGCCGGTGGTTGGGGTGGTCCGTACGATGTGCCCGGGATGACGTCTCCGTATGACACACGTCGGTATCTGACGAACTTCGACTCTACGCGCGTTGGTCATATCGTCACGAACGTTCTCGTGATCGGGAGCGGCGTGGCGGGTGCGCGCGCGGCGATCGAGGCGGCGGGGTATGGTCCGGTGATCCTCGTGACGAAACGTGGGTTTGCGGATTCGGCGACGGAGCACGCTCAGGGCGGGATCGCGGCGGCGATCGGTCCGGAGGATTCACCGGCGTCTCATTTCGAGGATACGTTGCGGGTCGGGTGCGGGCTGAACGACCGGGCGGCGGTGGAGACGCTTGTGACGGAGGGTCCCCGTCGTGTGGAGGAGGTGATGGGGTGGGGGCTCGCGTTCGACCGGGACGGCGGCGATCTGGCGTTGGGTCGTGAGGCGGGTCACAGTCGTCACCGGATCGTGCACGCTCAGGGGGATCGTACGGGTCGGGAGCTTGTGGCGGCGTTGCGGCAGCGGGTGGTGGAGACGGACGCGATTCGCGTGTTCGAGGGTTGTTATCTGATCGACGTGATGACCCGGGATGGGGTGTGCCTCGGTGCGGTGACGTTTCACCGGCGGTTCGGGCATCAGTTGGTCTGGGCGAAGCAGACGATTCTGGCGACCGGGGGTTGCGGTCGGATCTGGCGTGAGACGACGAACCCGCCGGTGGCGAACGGGGACGGTCTTGCGGCGGCGTATCGTGCAGGTGGGTTGCTTCGTGACATGGAGATGGTTCAGTTTCACCCGACGACGCTGTACATCGCGGGCGCGGGGCGTGCGCTGATTTCCGAGGCGGTGCGGGGGGAAGGGGCGTACCTGGTGGACCGGTCGGGCCAGCGATTCATGTCGTCGTACCATGCGGACGCGGAGCTCGCGCCGCGTGACATCGTGAGCCGGGCGATCCATCGACACCTTCGGGAAACGCGGTCGAACTGCGTGTATCTCGACGTCCGGCACATCCGGCACTTCGCGGACCGGTTTCCGAACATTGCGCGACGATGCGGCGATTTTCAGGTGGACGTGACGCGCGATCTGATCCCGGTGCGGCCGAGCGTGCACTATATGATCGGTGGGGTTCAGGTGGACCTGGACGGGCGGAGTTCGGTGGCGGCGCTGTGGTGTTGCGGGGAGGTTGCGTCGAACGGCGTGCACGGCGCGAACCGGTTGGCGAGCAATTCGCTTTTGGAGGGGCTCGTGTTCGGCGCGCGGTCGGGCCTGTTGGCGGGGCGGCTCGCGAGCGAAGATGGATCGGCGGCGTCGGTGGAGCGTGTGACGGCGCTGACGCCTCCGTCGCATCGCGCCGAGCTGGATCTGTCGGACATCAACAACTCGTTGCGGAGCGTGATGTGGCGGAACGTCGGTGTCGAACGGCGTGGCGACCGGCTTGGCGAGACGTGCGACCTGATGGCGTTCTGGGGCCACTTCACGCTGGACAAGACATTCAACGGTCCGGACGGGTGGACGACGCAGAACAAGCTTACGGTCGCACGGCTCATCGCGATGTCCGCGCGCGAGCGGGACGATTCACTCGGTGTTCACTTCCGCGCGGACGCGGGCGACGCGCCGCCGCCGGCGCCGTACCACGTGTGTGTGTCGCGGGACGCGGATCACACGCGCGTCGCGCGCGTGCCGGTCGTGGCCGATTGATCCGTGTTGCCGTTCCGCTCGGGCGGTGCAGCGTGCTGTGTCCGGCCGATGCACCGGTGGCGTAGCGGCGACATGGAAGGCGCCCGGGCGGCTGTGTGCGCGGCATGGTGCGCCGCGCCGTGTGCCCGTGCCGGCGTGCGGCTGGCTATCGCGATCGGCCCGAGACCTGGAACGATAGCTGTTCGAGATGGACGGCGAGGTCGACGGAGGATATGGCGATGTCGTGCCGCACGTGCAGGGTTACGGGCGCGAAGTTCAAGATCGCGCGGATACCCGCGGTGACCATGTGATCGGCGACGGTCTGCGCGGCGTCCGCGGGGACGGCGATGATGCCGTGGCGAATGGACGCCCTGCGGACGACGGCCGGGAGTTGGTCCATGGGGAGGACGTGGACGGGCGGCTCGGCGCTGACGCGGGTGCCGACTTTGGCCCGGTCGTGGTCGAACGCGGCGACGACCTCGAAGCCTTTTTTGGTGAACCCTCGGTAGGCGATGAGCGCGCGGCCGAGGTTGCCCGTGCCGACGAGCAACACGTTTGATCGCTTGTCGGTGCCGAGGATGCGTCGGACGCGTTGCATGAGTTCCGGCACGCGGTAGCCGATGCCGGGGTATCCGAACTGGCCGAAATACGCGAGGTCCTTGCGGACCTGCGCATCGGAGAGATTGAGCGCCTCGCCGAGCGCCTTGCTGGAGATGGTTCGGCGTTCGGCGGCGTTGAGGCGTTCGAGCTGGCGCAGGTAGAGGCTGAGCCTGCGCACGGTGGGAATCGGCACGTTGCCTGGTTTGGCCATTCGCACTGAGCCTCGCCCGTGGATTGCGGCGCTATGATCGGATCGCACGCCGCTCCGGCAGGCGTGAACCGAGACCGACCGGACGGTGTGACGATAGCGGTTGCGCGAGCGGCTGGTCAAGCGGGGCGTGTGTGGGCGGTGCGTGGTGGAGGGGCAATCCTGGTAGCGTGTCTTGACACGTCGGCGCCGGTAGGGGTAGCCTTCGTGGGAACGGTTCGTGCGGCTTCCGCAGTGCGGGAGCCGCGTGTTTCGACGTGGATGACGCGGCCACGCCTTGGAGACTTTCGAAGAAGTCCGTTTCACGCAGCGGGATCGGTAGGGCTTGGCCCGTCAGCGCGGTGGGGGCGCTCGCACCGACCCGTCGGGGAACACGCCGCCGGACTTGCGCCCGTTGCTTTGATGACGTTCCGCCGCGGATGCCGTCGCGGCGCCCCCGTTGGCTGCGGCGACCCGGTCGCCGGGCACTGAGACTGTACTACCTGGACCTTTTCCGCATGAGTCGCCGACGGAAACGCATGCCCAGCATCGGCGTCGCGATCGCGTTGTTGTCGGGTACGGCGTACGGCGTGGTGCAGGCGTCGGATCAGGATCCGCTCGACGCGGTCCGCCGGTCGACGTCGCCCGACGCGGCTGTGATGGACACGTGGATCGATGAGCAGATCACCGCGCTCGGCGCGTCCACCGCGCCTGATCGGTTCCGCGTGTTTACGACGGCTTTTCGCCGGCAGCGACTCGACTCGCGGAACACGACGGCGTTTGTACGGATGTTCACGTCGCGGACGGCCCGCGCGGCCGAACGCGTGTTCGCGAAACCCGAGGTCGACGCGACGACCGCGCAGGCGGTGGCGCGGGTGTTGCGCGATATGAACCGGGTAGAGCGTGTGCCCGGCGTGGTCGCGGGCCTTGGTTCGAACGTGCCGGAGGTGCGGTACCTGTGTGCGGCGGCGCTCGCGGATCAGGTCGAGGAGATCGCGTCGGGCCGGCCGGAGGAGCGCCGGACGGTGATTACGGCGCTGCAGACGACGGGTCTTTCGGAGACGAACGCGGTGGTGCTGTCGCATGTATACCGCGCCCTGGCGTACCCGACGCATGTGGCGGAAGTGTTGCCGGCGCATCTTGCGATCTTCGACAAGCGGCTGGCGGCGCGGCGGTCGGGATCCGGCGTGGTGCAATGCGCCGAGCTGTCGGCGTTTGAGTTTTTCCGCGATGTCGCCGGTGGTTTGAACGCGGCTGAGCAGAAGGCGCTTGTCGCGCGGTTGGCCGTGTTTCTCCGGTTGGACGTCGAGCGGTATGGCACGCGGTTTGGGCCGACGGTCATGGCGTTTTCGGAGCGGGACTGTATCGAGCGGCGCGTGGACGCGGTGGAGGCGACGCTCGCTGGGCTCACGGGGAAACCGCGGCCGATCGAGGCGAGTGAGCTGCTGGGCGCGGCGGTGTTGCGCGACGAAGCCGGTGCGCGGCAGCAGCGTGCAGCGCTGCTCGCGTCGCTGCACGCGTGGATCGGCGATGTGGGGAAGAGCAAGCCCGGTGTGCTCAACGACGCGCGATGGGGTGTGCCCGTGGGCGCTCCTTGACGCTACGCGGTGATCGGCCGATGAGCGGCCCGTTGCAAGACAGGATGTTTCGTCGGACCGCGTTTCCGGTCGGTCGGTCTGGGGACACGAGCGGCGTTTGACCGACTGGAAAGTCGGTCCCACAGGCTTCTTCAACGGGCTGTCAAGCACGTAGGGCCTGGTCCGTCGTCGTCCGCATGACACCGGGACGGCGTGGCTGTGTGGGGCGTCGGGCGCGACGCGTGTTGCGGGACGTGTGGTCCGGCCGCACAAGCTCGAAAGTCCGTCATGCGGATGGTCCGGGGGTTTGTATTCCTATCCGGCGTGGCCGTGGTGGTGATCGCGGGGGCGTACACGCTGCCGTCCGTTGAGCGACGGGCGGACCTGCGGTACTTGAATCCGTCGGGCATCCACACGCTGGACCCGGCGCGGATGAGCTGGACGCAGGACCTTCGCGTCGCGCTGAACCTTTGGGACGGTCTCACATCGTATGATCCGAAGACGACGGTCCCGGTGGCCGGCGCGGCGCGGTTCCCACCCGACATCTCGCCGGACCGTCTGACGTACACGTTCGAGATACGCGGGGACGCGCGGTGGTCGAACGGTGATCCGGTAGCGGCGGAGGACTTCATTCGCGGTTGGCGGCGCGTGATGGAGCCGGGGACGGGGACGGATTATGTGTTCCTGTTGACGGATTACGTGGCCGGCGCGGCGGACTACGTGCGTTGGCGGCGCGCCGCGGTGGCGGTTCTGGCGCCGCTGTCGCGACTGCGGTCCGGCTGGGGCATCACGGGTGATCAGGCGAAGGCGATCGCGCGTGATCCCGTGTGGCACGAGATTCGTGCGGCCGTGCGCACGCGGGGGGTGCGCGAGGCGCTCGAAGCCGCGCTTGCGGTCGCCACGGCGGCGGGCGCGGAGCGTGGGGCGTGGCGGCGGGTCGCGGATTGCATCTCGCGTTTGGATGTGCCGTGGGCGCGGATCCATGAGGACGTGTTCGCCGCGCACGTTGCGGAGCTTGACGCCCGGTTCGCCCGCGTCGGACTTGAGGCGCGGAAGGCGAACCCATCGGGCGTCGCGGCCGGCGCGACCGATCGGTCCGATACGTTGATCGTTCACCTCGCGCGGCCGTGTCCGTACTTTCTCGATCTCACGGCGTTTCCGACGCTCGCTCCGTGCCACGCGAGCATCGAGCGCATGCGGCGGCGGTCGTACCCGGAGCGGTACGCCGGCGGCGCGCCGATCACACCGGAAGGGTTGGTGGTGTACGATCCGCAGTGGACCAAGCCGGGTGCGCGTCGGGGCGTGTCCGGTTTTGCGGCTCGGCGGCTGCGGAGCCGGGATGGGGGCGAGGCCGGCGATACCAACGGGGCAAGCGATGTCGTGGCCACGACGTATCCCGGTCTCATCACGAACGGTCCGTACCGGCTGACGGCGTGGACGTTCAAGCGGCGCGCGCGGTTGACGGTGAATCCGTTCCACCGGTTGTCGGCCGACATGACGTGCCGGACGGTCGACATGGTGGTATGCGAGAACGTGAGCACGGCGTTGATGGCGTACGAGGCGGGTGATCTGGATTTCCTGCCGGGCATCGACGTGCCGTACGACCATGAGATTGCGCGGCTCGCGGCGAGCGGGGCGCGGCCGGACTTTCACACGTGCATCACGGTGTCGACGTATTTCCTGAGCTTCAACTGCGTGAGTGACACGGTCGGGGGCGCGGGGGAAGATAGATAAAAACATGTTTTGATATTGTTGA
>JBHHVO010000174.1:0-7139 GCA_046754365.1 Phycisphaerae bacterium
ATCTGATGGGCGTCGACATCGGGCCCGACACGATCAACGCGTATGCGGCCGTCGTGCACGGCGCCGGGACGCTCGTCTGGAACGGCCCGATGGGTGTGTTCGAGGTGCCGCCGTTCGACGCCGGCACGATGGCGGTCGCCCGGGCGGCGGCCGAGGCCACGGATCGCGGCGCGGTGACCATCATCGGCGGGGGCGACAGCGCAGCCGCGGTGGCCAAGGCCGGCCTGGCGGATAGCATGAGCCACGTGTCCACGGGCGGCGGTGCGTCGCTCGAGTTTCTCGAGGGCAAGAGCTTCGCGGCGATTGACCTGCTCGACGACGCGCCGTGAAGCCGGCCCGACGCCGACCGCGGCGCCGCCGCAACCCGACCGTGAGGGAGGGACTTTTTCGTGGGGCCCGCCGGCGTTGTGTCGTAGCGCGGTAGTCGCGCGTGCGTTCGGCGTGGGTCGGTCGGGCAGCGGCTTGGGACTTAGCCTCGAGGGGCCGGGTGGACCCGAGACCCGCGGCCCGGTTGAATCGGCGGCGGCATAGCGGCGTAAGGACCGACAACGATCGATCGAACGCAGACGAACGCATGGGCATCCACGCTCGCGACGCCGGGCGTCCGCGTCGTACCGTCGCTGCTGGCGGCGGACTTCGCGCGCCTGGAAGCGGCCGTGGCGGTCGTGGAACACGCCGGTGCGACGGTGCTGCATCTGGATGTCATGGACGGCCATTTCGTGCCGAACATCAGTTTCGGCGTCCCGATCGTCGCATCATTGCGCAAGCGCACGGGGCTTTTCTTCGACGCCCACCTGATGATCGCGGAACCGATGCGGTATGCCGCGCCGTTTGTCGACGCCGGCTGCGACCACATCACGTTTCATATAGAGACAACCGACACGCCGGAGCGGGTCGTGGAACATATCCTCGGCCTCGGCGTATCGGTCGGCGTATGCTTGAACCCGACGACCCCGGCGAGCCGGATCGATCGCATCATCGGCGACGTCGATCTCGTGCTCATCATGAGCGTGTGGCCCGGCTTTGGCGGACAGAAGTTCATCACCGACGTGCTCGAGCAGGTCCGCGTCGTGCGGGACCGGCTCGCACCGCACCAGCGACTCGAGATTGACGGCGGCGTCGACGCGCGGACGATACGTCTAGCCGCCGAGGCCGGTGCGGACACGTTCGTGGCCGGCACGGCGGTGTTCGGTCGCCCCGACCCCGCGGCGGCGATGCGCGAGCTTCGATGTCTGGCGGAGGCGGCATCGAGTACGCGGGGGTAGTGTTGGGTTGCGTCTCGTTCGATCGAGTGAGACGAACCGAGCCGCAAGCGACCGGTGTTTTCGCTTGGGCGCCCCATGGCGTCAGCCGTGGGGGACGCGAATACCACGCTGGGGTGCCCCACCGCGAAAGAACTCGGGCACCCACTGACCAGAACCCGCGGCTTCAAGGTTCACCCTGCCCAAGCCGCTGGAGCGTACCTTGGCTTGGCTGATACTCGTACCGTGGGCCGAAACACCCTGGCGCGCCGACCGGCGTCTCGCGTCGCGGACGCCGATGTCGCTGACGGACGGCGGTCGCGCCCAGGCGGCCGTCTGGGCGGACAAGCTCGCACGGCACGCGCTGGCTGCCGTGTACTCGAGCGGCGAGCGGTCCGGCATCGAGACCGCGGAAATCCTCGCGATGCGGTGCGGGGCGCGACACCACGTCGCGCCGGCGCTGTGCGAGCTCGACGTAGGGCTCTGGGAAGGACTCACGCCCGACATGCTCAAGCAGCGGTTTCCCAAGACGTTCAAGCTCTGGCGCACGGATCCATCAGGGGTCCGCCCGCCCGGCGGCGAGGCGATCGATGCGGCCACGACGCGCGTGGACAGTGCGCTGACGGCCGTAACGCGCCGACAGCCCGGTCGCAGCACGGCCGTTGTCCTCGGCCCGCTCGTGTTCGGTCTCGCCCGTTGCGTCATGGAATCGGTCACCGCGGCGGACGTGTGGTGGCTGGAGCACGACGAGCCGCTGTGTTACGAACTGGATGCGGTCGATGCCCGCGCGGTAGCGCCGCGGCGCGGCGTCCGGTCGGGTCGGTAGCGACGCGACCACGGGGCTTGCGGCCAGCGACGGGCACGGCGTGTGGCCGCACGCCGTGTCGCAGGACGCGTTCCGGCGAAGCGGGATGCCGCCGGACCGTGCGACCCCCTGTGGGAGCGTCCCGGATGCGATGCGGCCGGTTCACAATCGCGCGGACGACGATCGGCCGGGCAGCGGCCGGCCGGGCGATGTGTCGCCGAGCTGGTTTTGGCCTGGCCGCGCGAGGACGGCGAGGAGATGCGTAAATGGCGGGTGACAAGACGGGCGTGCCTGCGGGTCTGTGGACGCGGTGCGAGCGCTGCGAGCGCATGGTGTACGAGAAGGACGTGACCGAAAACCTCGGTGTGTGCCCGGAGTGCGGCCACCATCGACGCCTCGACGCGCGGGCTCGCATCGAACAGATCATCGATCCGGGGTCGTTTGAGGAGTTCGCGCAACAGCTCCGGTCTGCGGATCCGCTCAAGTTCAAGGACCGCATGCCGTACACGGATCGCCTGAAGCGAGAGCAGAAGAAAACCGGCGAGGCGGATGCGATCGTCGTGGGGCGCGCGTTCATTCGCGGGCGCCCCGTGATCCTCGGCGTCATGAATCCGGCGTTCATCATGGCGTCGATGGGCGCGGTCGTCGGTGAGAAGGTCACCCGCGCCGTAGAACGCGCGATCGAGGAGAACCTCCCGCTCGTCATCGTCACGGCGTCCGGCGGCGCGCGGATGCAGGAGGGCATGGTCTCGCTCGTGCAGATGGCGAAAACCGCCGCGGCGCTCGCACGCCTCGACGACGCGGGCGGTCTCTACATCGTCGTCGCGACCGACCCGACGACCGCCGGTGTGGCCGCGAGCTTCGCGAGTCTGGGAGACGTCATCCTCGCCGAACCACGCGCCATGATCGGATTCGCCGGTCCCCGTGTCATCGCGAACACGATCAACGCCGAGCTCCCGGACGGGTTTCAAACCGCCGAGTTCATGTTGGAGCACGGTTTCGTCGACCGCATCGTCGACCGCAGCGAGCTCCGCCGTGAGATCGCACGCGTCATCGACTATTGCGGGAAGTAGCCCGCCGACGACGCCGGAGCGTCGCGCGCCGGCCACCACGCGACGTCGCACACCGCGCGCCGCGCGGAAGCCGCGCACCCGACACGGCGGAAAAACCAACCCCGACGCCGCCGGTCGGGCGCGCACCAGCGCGGCGGTACGGATTTCCGCAAGCAAACGACGCCGATCGACCGATCAAAACATCGGAGGGGCAAGACGCGTCGACCGCGCGATATCGGGGCTGACACCACCGCCCAAAAGACGCGCGGCCCGGACCACCGCGGTCCGGGCGCGCAAGCGGGCGGGTGTCACGGCCGTCACAGCGCCAACAGGGTTTCACGATGCACAAGCACGCGCGTCGCCCCGTGCGTACACCATGAACCAGCAGGGACGTGTGGTAAGGACACTCGCGTGCCTTGTGGGCGCGATGACGGCGGCCGCCGCGCTGCTCGCGTGGGCCGATCCCACCGGTGCGCTCCCGGAGCCCGCCCTGTCGACCGAGCAGATCATCGCGCTCGCCGAGGCCCGCGTCGTGGACGCCACCCGCGCCGGCGCGGCCATGTGGCGCGAGATCGCCATCACGCCCGGTACCGCCCTCCCCGGTCACGGCACCAAGCTCGTCGGCGCCCCGGCCCGCGACGATGTGCATTTCAGCGTCGATGTGGATGGTCGTGCCGAGTGCGGATTGCCCTGGCGGCGTCAGCAGTTCGTCACGGGCGCCGCAGGCGCCGTGCGGATCGAAGTCGTAGAACCGTCGGCCGGAGGCCCGATGACGTCGTCCCAGTGGCTCTGCGTCCGGACGCTCATCGCCGCCCTCAACAGGAGGGTCATGCCGCCCGGCGGTTCGTTGCCGATCCGCCTCCATGCCGCGTGGGCACGGGTCTACGGTCTCGAGGAAGGCGCCGTACACCGGCTCGCGACCGGCGGCCACCTGTGATCCCGCGCCGGCCCATCGTACGACCGGCCACACGCAAGCACTGGCCCGGGCCCACCATCGCCCCGAACCCAACCGCCTGAGCCCCCGTCGCTTTGCCCCGCTCGGCCGCGCAAGCCCCACCGGCCCGGGACACCCGACCCGCCGGCATCACCCCGAATCGGGCCCGCCCGCCGGTCACACCGCACCGGATTCGGGTAATATGGCACCGGCATCAGGAGACGCCGCGTTGCGCGCCGTAGTGTTCGACACGACATGTCGATTTGAGCCCGACCGCCCGCGCCCGGAACCGCGCCCGGGCGAGTGCCTGATTCGCGTGCACCAGGCCGGTATCTGTGCGACCGATCTCAACATTACGAAGGGCTACATGAACTTCACCGGCGTCGTCGGGCACGAGTTCGTCGGCACCGTCGAAGCGGGTTCACCGACCTGGCGCGGCAAACGCATCGCGTGCGAAATCAACTGCGTCTGCCGCACGTGCGACATGTGTCACGCGGGGCTCGCCAACCACTGCCGCACCCGGACCGTCATGGGCATTGCCGGACGCGACGGCTGCATGGCCGACTACGTCGCCATGCCCGAGGCCAACCTGCACGCCGTCCCCGACGCCGTGCCGGACGAGGAGGCCGTGTTCATCGAACCGCTCGCGGCCGCATACCAGGTGCTGCTGCAATGCCAGATTGAGCGCCGCATGACCGTAAGCGTGATCGGCGCCGGGCGGCTCGGCCTGCTCGTCGCGTCCGTGCTCGCGCCGACCGCATGCCGGCTGACCGTGATCGGGCGCACACAAGCGAAGCTCGATCTGTGCGAGAAACGCGGCATTCAGGCCGTCGACGTGCGTGCGTTCGTTCCAACGCAGGACCGCGACGTCGTGGTGGATTGCACGGGCTCGCCGGGCGGGCTCGAGCTCGCCATGAAGACCGTGCGCCCGCGCGGCACGATCGTACTCAAGAGCACGTACGCCTCGCCGGCCCGCGCCGCCGCCCACCGGGCCGGCGGGGCGTCGTCTCCCGACATCCCGCATTCCGAACCCGCTGTCCTACCGGATGCCGGCATCGACCTCTCCCCGCTCGTCGTCAACGAGGTGAAACTCCTCGGCAGCCGATGCGGTCCGTTTCGCGACGCGATCAACGCGTTGGCCCGTCGGGCCGTCGACGTCCGGCCGTTGATTTCCAAGGTGTTCCCCATTGAGCAGGCGTCGGCCGCATTCGCCGCCGCCGCCGACCGGCGGAACGTCAAGGTGCTCTTGAAGATGCACGGTTGACACCCGGCGCGATGCGCCGAACGGAGACAGCGTCATGCGCCTCCCCACGATGCTGCAACCAGGTGTGTTGAGTGTGTTGAGCGCATGGTATGTGGCGCCAGCGTTGCTTGCCCGCGGCGACGACGTCAAGCCCCGCGCCGGTCTCGTGATCGGCAAGGACGCGCGCATCGCGCCCGGTACGCATCCCTTGCCCACGCCGGACGGCGAAGGCGCCGTCATGATCCAAGGCGACGGCATCACCGTCGACTTCGCCGGGGCCACGCTCGTCGGCGCCGACGAGGGAACACCGCCGGACCGGTTTACAGGCCGCGGCATCGTCATCCACGGCCAAAACGTGACGCTCAAGCATGCCACCGTCCGCGGCTACAAGGTCGGCATTTACGCCGAAGACGCCCCTGGCCTCACGATCACCGGCTGCGACGTCTCGCGCAACTTTCGCCAGCACCTCAAGAGCACCCCCGAGCGCGAGGACCCGTCCGACTGGCTTTACGGGCACGACAACGACGACAACGAGTGGCTCCGTTACGGCGCGGGCATATACCTCTTCCGATGCCCCGGCGCGACGGTGCGCGGCTGCCGCGCCCGCAACGGTCAAAACGGGCTGTGCCTGGTGCGTTGCGACGGCGCGTACGTCGCGGATAACGACATGTCGTTCATGAGCGGATGGGGCCTCGCGATGTGGCGGTCGAGCCGATGCGACATCATGGGCAACCGATTCGACTTCTGCATCCGCGGCTACAGCCACGGCGTCTACGCCCGCGGGCAGGATTCCGCCGGCATCCTCGTATACGAGCAATGCAGCCACAACGTCTTCGCGTACAACAGCGCCACGCACGGCGGCGACGGCTTCTTCCTCTACGCCGGCAACGAAACCCTCAAGAAGACCGGACACGGCGGCTGCAACGACAACCTCGTCTACAACAATGACTTCTCGTACGCCGCCGCGAACGGCATCGAGGCGACGTTCTCCGGAGGCAACGTATTCAGCCTCAACACGATGAACGAATGTGAACACGGCGTATGGGCCGGGTACTCGTACGACACGTGGATCGTCGGCGGCGTTATGGAAGACTGCACGACCGGCGTCTCGATCGAGCACGGTCAACGCAACGTCATCGCCGGAACGCACATCTTGAACGCCACCACCGGCGTGCACTTGTGGTGGGATGACGACCCGCAGCTCCGCGCGTCCCCGTTCGTGGACGCCCATGACGGATCGCCATCCGAATCCAACACGATAACGCAAGCCGGCTTTGACAACGTGAAGACCGCGATACGCCTGGAGCATGATACCAACACCGAAATCACCTCGGTACGCATGAAGGGTGTTGACACATCACTGCACCTCGTTGGCGATGTCTACGGCCTCCATCTTGCCATAGATGATCACGCGCGGGCGTCCATTCGGAATGCGTCGACCGGTGGATGGCTCGAGATGCCGCGCATCGAGCCCCACGTAGGCCCCGTCAAGTACCCGCTCGGGTCGTGGGACCGCGTCATGCGTCGCGACAACCGCACCCCGCCCGCAGCGCCGGAGAACCCGCCGCGCGGGCGCCGGTACATCTTCGTCGACGAGTGGGGCCCCTACGACTTTACCGACGTGCGTATGGTTCCCGACAAGGTCACCGGTGTCGCCGGTGCGACAATACGCGTGCTCGGTCCCGTCGGCACGCCATATCAAATCACCGGCGTCTCTGGTGGCGTGACCCTGCGGTCCGGCCCCGCCACGCTGCCGGCCGAACTCCGCGTCGACGCCAACGCGGATGGGTTCCGGCCGTTTTCCGTAACGGTCCGGGTCCAAGGCAAGCAACTGACGACGTCCGGAACCCTCCTGCGGGCCGAT
>JBHHVO010000175.1:0-7118 GCA_046754365.1 Phycisphaerae bacterium
TCGCACACGGCAGGGACGCGTGCGTGGGGACGATCAACGTGCGTCTCCGCGGTCACGGCGGACGGCGTGAATGTCAAGGCTCTGCAGGTACGTGATGACGAGCCAGATTTGCTCGCGCGTCAGGTCCTCCCGAAACGGCGGCATGGCGGTCATCCGGCCGTCCGGGTAGTCCACGACGTCGCCGCTGCCGTCGCGGATGACGCGGAACCACTTTCGCGGCGCACCGCGATGCAGCGTGGCCGCGAAGCGCTTGCCGAACGTCTTGAAGTCCCCCGCGGGATGGTCGTCCAGCGCCGAAGGACCGTGTCCGCGGGTGTCATCGCCGTGGCACCGGGCGCAATGAAACTTGTACGTGACCGCACCGCGGCTGACGGCCCGTGCGTCGGTATGCGCGTCGAATGGGTTCCGCGTTTCGCTGATCGCTGCGTCGTCGCGCAGCACCTGCTCCGGCGTGACGCCGCGCTCTTGAGCCATCCAATTCGCGAATGCGCGCCGTCCGTCGAGCTTGACGGCGTTGAGCGCTGCTGTGTACGCGGTGTGATCGACAGGGTCGATCGCCACGGTAAGCGGCTGCGGCCCAGCGCAACCCTGCGCGACAACGACGACGCACGCGGCCACCACCACCCGCACGCCGTCCGGGCTCGAGCGCATGCCGAGCGTCATGACGTGATACCTCCACCGATGAGGTTGCCACCGCCGTACATCCGATCGAGCGCCTTCCAGAAGTTGTCGATCCACATCGCCGACGCACGCGGCGTGCCCAGATCGAGTTCGTCGTTGAGGAACTTGATCCATGCGGCCCGCTTCCACGCCGCAAACTTGACCACGGCTTCATGCCCGGCGATGCCGGGTTGCGGCTTGGCCTGCGTCTTGGGGACAAACAGGCTCTTAAGCGACGGATTGACGTCCGGCCCGGCGAAGATCGTGTGCGCGTAGACGTTCACGCGGTCGGTCAGGTCGAAGAGGCACACCAGACCGACGGCCACACCGAGGTCGATGTGGCGCACGTCCGTCGGAAAGATGAGCCTGACCTTGTCGTTTTCGAGCCGCTTGAAGAGCCTGGGACGATCGGCCACGTGCCAGTCGCTCCGTGCCAGACACGCGGACTCGGCCTGAAAGCACGTGCTTTGACGAACGTCACCAATGATCGCGTCATCGTTCACGGTCTGCGGTCCTTTCGCATGCCGCCCGACCGGCGCCCCCCGGCCCGCGTGGCGTGTCGCGGCGCGGGTGTTATGCTATCCCGCCCGCGGCGAGCTCGCAAGGTTCGCTGTGCGCCGCCCGGCCGCACGGGTACGTGACACTTCCGGCGGGCCTGATCAGAGCCCCAAGCGCACGCGCGAGGTACAAGCGATGCGAGCGTCGCACCAACGAACCCGCTCGCCGGCGCTCGCGGCTCCGATTGCCTCGTGCATTCCACGTTGGCGCCGCCTCCGGTGTCTCGACCAGCGGACCGCCGGAACTGTCACGGACCCCGTTACAGGTGCGTTACGACGCGCCGATTGCGTTGGCGGCGGCCGCGCGTATGATGGGTTGATTCGGATACCGTCGGTGCCTTCCGGCGGCGTGAGGGCCGCATGTGCACACCACCGACCACACCCCAACAGGAGGACACGACCGTGGCCAGCAATGTCAAACCGATTCCCGAGGGCTTCCATACGATCACGCCGCATATCATCGTGCGTGACGCCGCCAAGTCGATTGACTTCTACAAGAAGGCGTTTGCGGCGGAGGAGGTTTTCCGCATGCCCGGACCCGACGGTCACGGGGTGATGCACGCCGAGATCCGCATCGGCGATTCGCACGTCATGATCTGCGACGAGCAGCCGTACATGAAACAGTGGCGCGCACCAGAGTCGTTCGGGGGCACGACCGTCGCGCTCGCGCTGTATGTCGAGGATGCGGATAAGTGCTTCCAGCGCGCGGTGCAAGCCGGCGCCACGGCGTCCATGGCCATGATGGACGCGTTCTGGGGCGATCGCTACGGCAAGGTGACCGACCCGTTCGGGCACGAGTGGGAGATCATGACGCACAAGGAGGATCTCACGCCCGAGCAGATTCAGAAGAACGCCGAGGCGTTCTTCGCGAATGCGGGCGGCGGCGGCTGTGGCGCGCACTAGGGCGTTGCTGCACGCGACGCTGCGGGTGTCGCCTGGTTACGTTTCCGGCGCGTACAACGGCCCCTCCTTCACGGTCGGCGTTCGGAAAAACGGCGGTGAGCGCCGACAGCGATGTGGTACCGTGGCGCGGCAAAACGAGGGCCATGGCGGACGAGACCGCGAGTTCGGAGGGCACTTTGAGGACCAACGGTTCAGCAGCGGGGCGCCCGGTCCGACGCTTGGGTTATGGTGTAGGGGTGGTGTGCGTCACCTGTACGGTCACGCTCGTTGTAGGCGCGGTCATCGTCTGGCCGCCGGCGTCGACTCGGCGCGCGCCGCTCGATTGGGGAATCTATCAGATTCTCTGGTCGCGACGGTATGCGGATCACGTGGCGGCCGAAGTGTCGAAGTTCGCGTCGAAGCCGCAGTACGTCATGTTCTTTCGCGACCTCGGGGGATCTTTCCCGAAAACCCCGATCGACGCGGTTGCGGAGCAGGGCGCGACGGCGGTCGTGTCGCTGGAGCTCTGGCGGTGGCACGGCGGTGGGAAGCGGTCCCACCTGCCGGCGATTGCCGCCGGCGACTATGATGCGTACCTGACCGAATGGGCTCGCGCCGCGAAGGCGGATGGGCGGCGCGTCGTGCTGCGATTTGGGTTCGAGTTCAACGGCAACTGGTTCACCTGGGCCGGCGATCCGACGGCGTATGTCGCCGCGTGGCGCCACGCGCATGACATCTTCGACAAAGTCGGTGCCACCAACGTGGAATGGGCTTGGGCGCCGAACGTGGTGAGTTGTCCGGACACGCCGGACAACAACATGCACCGCTACTATCCCGGTGACGCGTATGTCGATTGGATCGGCGTGGACGGCTACAACTTCGGCGACCACCATGACAAGTGGCACAAGTGGCAGTCCTTCCACGACATCTACGCGCCGCTGCTGAAGGACTTCCAACGCCGCTACGCCGACAAACCGGTCATGATCACCGAGTTCGGCTGCGCGCCGGGTCGACCCGGGCAGCGCGCGCGGTGGATTCGGGACGCGTACGCCGAGCTCGAGCACTTCGATCAGGTCAAGGCCGCGATCTGGTTCCACTTCGACAAACGCCGCGAAGGGGAGCCGGACTGGCGGATCGACGTCACGCCGGAGTCGCTTCGTGCCTTCAATGAAACCTTTGCCCGGCCCCGCACGCCGTGAGCCGGGTGCGTGACTGTTCCAGCGGCCCACCAGCCGGGACGCCGGAACGGGCGCCGGCATGGCATGCGCAACGCGATCGGAGCCCCGAGCCGGAGCGAGCGGCGCCTCGCTTGCGACGCTTGCATCGGTGATACACCGCGCTTGCGCTTGGGGCTCTGATCAAGCCCGTCCAAGGCATCACGGACCGTCCGTCTCACGCCGTCTTGCCTGCCCGGTGCGATCCGCATACCCTACTTACATGATCGGTGATGGCCGAGCCGCCCGCGGCCCTGTGTGCTGCGCCGGTCCGTGTCGTCGGCACGGCGGATGAATCGGAGCGCGGTGTTCATCCGGTCCGGTCTGTTGCCGGCTGTGGCCTCGCCACGGGGATCAGCGTCCGATGACAACGTTTGCAACCCCGGAAATCGTTCACAGTGATCTGGCGTGTGGGATTCAATGCGCGGTGTTGCCGCTGCCCCACCGGCACGTGGTTACGTTCCAGATGCGCGTGCTCGCCGGTGCATGCAGCGACCCGTCGGACAAGGTCGGCCTCGCGCAAATCGTCGAGGATACGCTCGATAAGGGGACACACGAGCACACGGGCCGCGAGCTCTCCGATGCGTTTGATGAAATCGGCGCCGCCCGGCGGAGCGCGACGGGCCGCGAGACCACGACATTCACGTGCACCGTGCTGCCGGAGCATTTCGAGCGGGCCGTCGCGCTGCACGCGGAGATGCTCAAGGCGCCGACGTTCCCGGAAGACGCGTTCCGTGTCGCGGTCGACCTGTCAAAGCAAGAGCTCACAGCGCTCGACGACGACGCCCATCGCCTCGCGGACAAGCTCCTGTGCCGGCGGGTGTTCGGAACGCCGCTCGGGCGGCACCCACTCGGTGAGAAGGACACGCTCGACGCGATCGATCGTGCGGGCGGCGAGGCGCATTGGCGCCGATACTATCATGCCGGGCGGATGATCGTGGCCGTCGCCGGCGCGGTCGAGCCCGATCGCGCCACGGACGTGTTCGAAACGCAGTTTGCCGGCTTTGGCGATGCGTCGCACGCGGGACGGTCTGCGTTCCCGGTCGCGTTTGCCGACGGCGTGTGGCACCACGACAAGCCGCTTGAGCAGGAGCAGATCGGGCTGGCGTGGCCGGGCGTCGCCGTGACGCACGACGATTACCCGGTGCAACAGGTGGTCCTCGGTGTGCTTTCGGGCGGCATGAGCGGCCGGCTCTTCACGGAAGTCCGCGAAAAGAAGGGCCTTGTCTACTGGGTCAGCGCGTGGCAGGAAGCCCCGCGCGGCGCGGGTATGTTGTTCATGGGCGCATCCACCAAGCCGGAGCGCTGCGATGAGACGTACACCACACTCCTGAGCGAGGTCGATCGGTTGGCCGGCGACATCCATCGCGAGGAGTTGGACCGCGCGATCACCGGCATCGTCGCGGGCGACGAAACACGCGGCGACGCCACGAGCGCGCGGTGCGCCGAGCTGGTCGGCGACATGTTCCACTTCGGACGACCGATTCCGACCGAAGAAAAGATCAGGAAGATCGAGGCCGTGACGGTTGACGATGTAAAACGCTACCTGGAGACGTATCCACGCGACCGACGCTGCGTCGTAACGCTCGGGCCCAAGCCGCTGGCCGCCGGTGCGTGACGCGCCCGGGGGGGGCGTGCGGTGGCGCTTGCCGTAGTACCGAGGTGCGGTCCTACGCGACCGGCGCGCGGTGCACGGTCGGCATCGCAGCGCCGGTGTTGCCGGCAACGGTGGTCTTGACCGGGATGGATCAGTGAGTAACCCCTACACACAGCATACACTGCCGAACGGCTTGCGGGTGGTTATCGAAGTCATGCCCGACGTGCGCAGCGCCGCCGCCGGGTTTCTCGTGCTTACCGGCGCGCGCAATGAAACGTCCGAGCTCGCGGGCGTGTCGCACTTTCTTGAGCACATGATGTTCAAAGGAACGGCCAAGCGCGGCTGGCGGGACATCACGATCGACTTCGACCGCATGGGCAGCACGTACAACGCCTACACGAGCGAAGAGCAGACCATGTTCTACGGCTGGGTACGGGCCACCGACATCGGGCCGCAGATCGAGCTGCTCGCCGACATGCTGCGACCCGCGCTCCCCAAGGACGAGTTCGACATGGAACGCAAGGTCGTCCTCGAAGAAATCGCGATGGCCAAGGACAACCTCGAACACGTCGCGTACGACTTCATTCAGGAGAAAGTCTTCGCCGGACACCCATTGGCCTGGCCCGTGCTTGGCTATGAGCGCACGGTGCGCGACATGCCGCTCGAGCGCATGCGCGAGTACTTTCAACGGCGGTATGCGCCGAACAACCTGTTGCTCGTCGTGGCGGGCCACGTCGAACCGTCCGAGATCATCGATCTTGCCGGGCGCTACTGCGGCGACTGGCCGGCAGCCGACCGCGGCGAGAACCCTTCCGGTGGTACCGCTAACGCCGGCGCCGCCAACGCAGGTGCCGATGACGCCGCCCACCCGACCATACACGGCGGCACGGACGTGCTCACGGTGGATCGCTTCAACCAGCAGATCGTCGCGCTCACGTTCCCATCGGTCGGCGCGGCCGATAAGTGGACGGAATCCGCAGGCGCCGCCGCCACCATCCTCGGCGGCGAGAACTCACGCTTCTTCTGGGACATCGTGCAGAAGGGCATTTGTCCCCGCGCGGGCGCATACCATGTCGACTACGCCGATTGCGGTCTGCTCCTGTTATTTGGGAACTGTCAGCCGGACAGCGCCGAGGCGTTGCTCGACGCCATGAGAACGCAAGCGGACCGGGTTTGTACCGAGAAGGTCCGTCAAGAACGGGCGACGCACGTCCATCGCCGTCGGCGCCGAGGCGCCGTACCACAGGCTCACGCACATCATGGACGATATGCACTATCGGGGCGCGCCGAGGACCGTAGAGGAAACGCTGGCCGACGTCGACGCCGTCACGGCCGACACGATCCACGACTACTTCCAACAATACCCGATCAACAACGGCGGCCACCTCGCCAGCGTCGGACCACGGGACTGGCCGCATTGAGCGCACCGATGCGTGCCACAACGCCGCTCGAAGTCAAAGTGGTCTACACCGCGACCGCCCGTGCACGGGAATATGCCGTCGGGCCGGGCGCAGCGCGGCGCGGCGCGGCCCTGGTCATCGCGCTCAACCTCGCCGTCGCCGCCACCATGTATTACGTCACGTGGTGGCACGTCGTGCCCGACATGCGCATCACGCTCATCAAACACACGCCGTTCCCCGTGCCGCAGGACTCGCTCGACCGCTTCGCGCAAATGCTCGTGGGGCCGCGCAGTGGGACGGGCCGCACGGAACCGGCCGCTGAATCGCCGCCGGCCGCCGAGTCCGCGCGCTACACCGGCGCCACGGCGCGAACCATCATGGCCACCGTAGGCGTGGGATGGCCCGTGCTGATGACGATCGCGTCGTGCACACTCGCCCTCGCCGCCGGGGGCGGGCTCGGTGCTCAAAATGGTCCCGGACTCCGGCGATGGGCACGGTGGCTGACGGTCGGCGGCGCCCTGGTCCTTGGCGTGGGCGCATGGTCTGTCTGGACCACGTATGGGCGCGCGTTTCCGGTAAGCGTTGACACCGCAGCCGCCGGGGCCGTTGCGGTGGTGTCGTTCCTGGCGGGCGCGGGGTTCGCCCGCGCCGGCAGGCGCCTGGGCCTGCTCGCCGCCGTCACGCTCATCGGCGTCTCCGCGTGCAGCGCGGCCGGGCTCTATCTCTTCGAGCAATGCGGCGCGCGGTGGGTCGACGGCGGGTCGATCCGATGGTGTTCCGGCCTGTTTCGCGTCGAGCCGTTCTCGCC
>JBHHVO010000176.1:0-7075 GCA_046754365.1 Phycisphaerae bacterium
CAACCATTGTGACGCTCGCACCGGCGGGGGGGACGCACGCGTAATCGTGGGAACGTCCGGCACGGGGGCCGGACGCTACGCCAGCCTGGGGGGCGCGGCGGGAGCGTTGGTCTCGCGGGGGCCGAGGACAGCCGCGGTTTGCGATTCACCTAGTCGAAAGGCGCGTTGTACCCGCACCGGATATGTGTGCGTCATCGTGGGAACGTCCGGCACGGGGGCCGGACGCTACGCGCGATGGGCGAGCGTTGCGTCGGGCGGCCGGTGGTTCTGGGACGCAGCCTCAATATGGGTCCATGGGGCGCCGATAAGACAGCGGTTACCGCTGCGCATCGCGGTCCGTGCGGCGCATGCGCGCGACGTACGCGGCCAGGGGGATCGCGCGAGGACGACAGCTATGGCGTGGAAACACCGACAGCTCAGTCCAATCGGCGTTGACATCGGTGCAGGGACGGTTCGTCTGCTGCAGGTGGCGGCGTCCGGCGCGCACATTGCGGTGGTCGCGGCGGCGCAGGCACCGGCTGCGCCGGGTCCGATTGAGCCGTCCGAGGTGGTCTCCGCGAACGCGGAGGTTATCAGACGTCTCCTGGCGGACGGTGGATTTCGCGGTCGCCGGGTCGTGCTGGCGACGCCACCGTCGGCTACGCGCGTGAAGAACCTCCGGCTGCCGTGCATGCCGGCTGAGGAGCTCGGGGAGGCGGTTCGGTTTGAGGCGGTGGAGCGGTTCCAATCGCTCGGCAAGGAACCGGAGATCCGGTACTTCAACGCGGGCAAGGTATCCGGGGCGCAAGGCGAGCAGTTCGAGCTCGTGGTGATCGGCGTGGCGGGCGAGGTGATCCGTGCGCAATTGGATGCGGTGAGCAGGCTCGGGCTTGAGTGCGCGGGGTTGGACATCGCACCGCGTGCGGCGTTCGGACCGTTCGAGCGGTTCCTTCGTCGCGAGGAGGATGCGGAGCGGGTTCATGCGTTTCTGGACATCGGGTACGCGGGGTCGCGGATGGTGTTGACGCGCGGGCCGCGCGTCGCGTTCATCCGTTTGTTCCATGTGGGGGTCGTGCATTTCCACCGTGCGGTCGAGCAGGCGCTCGGCGTCGACGCGGCGGAGGCGGTGACGCTTTATGACATGATCGTCGACGGCGCGGTACCGGCCGGATCGGACGGACCGGCGGTACCGGAGGCGCAGGCCGGACCGGACGCGGGCGCCGGACCAGGCGCAGCGGATGTCGGGGAGCGTGCGGCGGTCGTCGACGCGATCGGTCCGGTGCTCGAGCAGCTCGGCAAGGAGGCGGGGCTCTGCATGCGGTATTTTGCGGTGACGTTCCGCGGCGCGCGTTCCGCGAGCCTGACGTGCGTCGGTGGTGGTGCGCGGAGTGGTGTGTTGCGTGATCGTCTGGCGGCGTCGACGGGGACGGTGACACGGCTCGGGCATCCGCTTCGCAAGATCTCCGCGGACGCGGTGTTTCCCGGATCGGATCGCCGTGCGGGTCTACCGGAGTGGGCGACGGCGGTGGGCCTGGCGATCAAGGGGTTCGCCGCCGTGGATGGCGCGCCGCAGCCTGCGCGTGAGGCGGTGGCGACATGACGGAGATTGACTTTCTGCCCCGATGGTACCGGTCGCGGATGCGGCTGCGGCATGAGCGTCGGCGGGTTGCGGTTTGGCTGAGCCTGATGCTGGCGACGATGGGGAGCTGGACCGCATGGCAGTATGGTCGGGTGCGGCGTGCGGAGGCTCGGCTGGCTCAGCTCGATGAGGGGCAGGCCCGTCAGGCGCCGCTCGTGGCGCGTGCGGCGGCGCTTCGTGAGGAGCTGTCGCGGCTGCGCGCGCGGCAGGCGTTGTATGGTGTGGTCGGGGGTGGGGTTCGGTTGCATGACGTACTGTGCGAGCTTGCGTATCGGCAGCCGGACGGCGTGGTGCTGAACATGTTGCGGATCGATCGCGGTGATCGGCTCGCCGCGCGTGCCGACGGCGGTGTGGTGCCGCGCGGGGACGACGGAAACGATCGTGCGTCGCCGGCATTGAACGTGTTGCTGCGGGGGTATGGGCAGCGGCATGCGGACGTTGGCCGGTACGTCACGAGTCTCGCGGACTCGGGTGTGTTCGTGGACGTGCGGCCTGCGTACTCGCGGCCGGCGAACGTGTCGGGTCGCAGCGTCCGCGCGTTTGAGGTGCGGTGCCGACTGCCGCAATTCGAGTAGGCAGCGATGGGCACGTCACGTGAGCGCGTGGTTGTGGTGGGTTCGACGGCGGCGAGTGTCGTGCTGTTCGTGTGGCTGTCGGTGGTGCCGCTGACGCGCCGGCTTGCGGATGTGAACCACGCGGTGTTGCTGGCGGGCGCGCGGTGGCGGCAGCACAGCGCCGAGGCGAGCGAGGTGTTCCGGCATGGACCCGAGCTGCTTGAGCGTCGTGCGGCGATGGAGGGCGCGTCGGACCGGATTCCGGCGGATGCGCGTGTGGGTGACGTGTTGGAGCGGTTGTCGGAGGCGGCGTCGGCGGCGCGGCTTCGGAACGAACAAATGACCCCGCGTGGGCGGTATACGATCGAGTCGATCGGTGTGATTCCGATCGAGATGACGTTCGAGAGCACGTTTTCGTCGCTGTATGCGTTTCTCGAAGGGATCGAGTCGCTCGATCGTGTGGTGCGTGTGCGCCGGATCGAGACGACCCGGGAGCGGGATTTGTCGGCGGCGCTGAAGACGCAACTGGAGTTGGAGGCGTTCTTCGACCCACGGGAGGGTGGTTAGGGGGCGGCGGATTGGGTGCGGCAGGCCCAAACTTTGCGGCGCGGATCCGGGCGCAGCTCGCGGCGTCGCCGGGCAAGGCGGCTGCGCTGGTCGTGCTGGCGGTCGTGTTTGTGATCGTTGTCGCGATGCAGGTGGCGCGCGGTCCGGTGCCGGTGGATGCCGCGCAGGGTGTTGCGGTGCCGGGCGGCGTGGTCACGCCGGCGGGTGGTTCGGCGGTAGGGACGCCGGCCGGCGTTCTTCCCGGGGGGATGCCCGCGGGTGGTGCGGTGGTCCGGGCGCCCGGTCAGGGGCTGGTGCCGCGGCCGGCGATGCACACGCAACTGACGCGCGATCCGTTCGAGGCCGCCTGGCTGACACCACCGCCGGTGGAGCGCGAACCGGTGGCGGTGCGCGGTGACGCGCGTCCTGCGGATCGGGGCGACGATGAGCCGACGCTGGTGCTGGAGGCTACGTACCGGTCGCACGGTGTGCCGCTGGCTGTGATCAACGGCGTGACGTACCACGAGGGGGACAAGCTTGGCGGGTACGTGATCGAGCGGATCGCGTCACGGCACGTCGCGCTGCGTTCCGGGGCGCAGCGTCGGTTGCTTTGGATGCCGTGACAGTGGGGTCGCGCGATGCGATCGCAAGCGATGGCGCGACGCCGTCGTTTGGGCGCGTTGAACGAGGAGAGCATGCGATGCCGACGATAGGCCGGCCGGGGCGATCGATGGTGGGCGTTGCGGCCCTGTTGGTCGCGTTGCCGGATGCGACGTATGGGCAGGATGCAACGCGCGTCCCGTCGGCGCCCGGCGCGGAAGCGGTGTTGTCCGGTGAGGCGGTTGGCGACCAGGCACCGCCGGTGGCGCTCAACGGGCGTGAGGTGCGCGTAACGGAGCGTGGGACGATCGAGCTGCACGTGTCGGAGCTTCCGTTGTCGACGGTCTTGCGGCTGTTGTCTGTGGAGGGTCGGCGGAACATCATTGCGTCTCCGAAGGTGACGGGGACGGTTACCGCGAGTGTGTACGACGTGAGCTTCGAGGCGGCGCTGGACGCGGTTCTCGTGTCGAACAACGCGGGGTACCGGCGGGTCGGCGACTTCATCTACGTCTACACGAACGAGGAGCTGCATGCGTTGGCGGCGGCGGCGAACCCGCCGGTGACGCGGGTGTTCCGGTTGAGCTACATCTCGTCGGCGGACGCGGCGGCGTACGTCAAGGACTTCGTGGGGCAGGACGGGTCGGTGTCGATTTCGCCGCCACCGGACACGGGCCTGACGAGCTCGGCGGAAGAGGCCGGCGGGATGATGAACGCGGCGGGGGATTTCATCATCGTTACGGCGCGCCCGGACGTGCTCGCGACGGTCGAGCGGGTGCTCAAGGAGATCGACGTTCGTCCGCATCAGGTGCTCGTGGAGGCGACGATCTTGCGGGCGCAGCTTACGGACGACAACGCGCTCGGGATCGATTTTACGATCGTGGGCGGAGTGGACCTTGAGCTGCTGGGCGGTGCGTCGACCGGGCTGACGAACGTCACGCTGGGACCCCTGCCCAACAGTCGGTTCGAGAAGTTCAATGCGGCCGCGAGTACGGACTTCACCGGCGACGTGGCGCCGGGTGGGATCACGATCGGGATCATCAAGGACAACGTCGGGGTGTTTCTGCGGGCGCTCGAACAGGTCACCGACACGAGCGTGCTGGCGAACCCAAAGGTGCTCGCGCTCAACCGTCAGAAGGCACAGGTGATCGTCGGGCGGCGTGACGGGTTCCTGACGACGACGGTAACCGAGACGCAGGCCGTTCAGACGGTGGAGTTTCTCGAGACGGGCACGCAGCTCATCTTCCGGCCGTTCATCGGCCGGGACGGCTTCGTTCGCGTCGAGCTTCACCCGGAAGACAGTGTCGGGTTCGTCAACGCACAAGGGTTGCCGTCGGAGCAGACGACGGAGGTGACGACGAATGTCACGGTTCGGGACGGACAGACGATTCTGATCGGCGGTCTGTTTCGCGAGGTGACGACGGACGCCCGTCGGCAGGTGCCCGGGCTTGGGAGCATTCCATTCGTGGGGCAGCTCTTTCGATCCAACAGCGATTCCACGTCGCGGGAGGAAGTGATCATTCTCCTGACGATCCACATCGTCAAGGATCACGACGCGTACGCGGAGGCGTCGATGGGCGTGTTGGAGGACATCGAACGGCTGCGCGTGGGGCTGCGGCAGGGGTTGATGTGGCATGGCCGCGAGCGGCTCGCGCAGTCGTATTGCAAGCGGGCTTGGGAGCGTCTGGCCGCGGGCGACGTGGACAAGGCGCTGTGGAACGTGGACCTCGCGTTGCACAACAACGCGCGGCTGCTCGAGGCGATCAAGCTCAAGGAGCGGCTTACGGAGCGTCGGTCGTGGGACCTGGACGGGACCGGTACGCGTGCGTTCATCCAGCGGGTGATCGGTCGCGAGCGCGGGTATACGTTGCCGCCGTTCGGGCGTCCGCCGCCACCCGAGGTACGCCGGGCGCCGGAGGACGAACCGGCGCCGACGCCGTAGGCGGAGCCGGCGCCGATGAAGACGGTGCCGCGGCGGGATGAGCGCGGATCCGTGCCGTGCGGTGCGGTGCGGCGCGCGGCGTGGCGCATGGCGGCGTAATGGGCGATGACGACGGAGACCAGGCTTGACCGTGTCGCGTTCGGTGCATCGGGCGCCGGTCGGCGCGTGTGGCATGAGACAACCATGAACCGAGACATGTGGCGAGTCGTTGGCGTGGTGGTCGTGTGTTCGGCGGCGGGGTGCAGTCAGTCGATCCATTCGCAGCAGCGTGCGGACGCGGCGCAACATTGGAGCGCGGTGCGTGCGCGGATCAAGCTCCAGCTCGCCGAGCAACAGTTCAACACCGGTCACGCCGGAGACGCGGCGGAGGGTGCGACCGAGGCGATCGCGCTCGATCCGACGCGCGAGGACGCGTATGTGCTGCTCGCGCAGGTGCGGCTGGAAGAGGGGCGACCGGCGGATGCGGCGCGGGTGATCGCGGCGGCTCGCGCGGCGGGTCTCGATTCCGCACGGCTTACCTACACGGAGGGCGTTACGCTCGAACAGCGCGGGCGGACCGAGGCGGCGTATCGGAAATACCACAACGCGCGCGTTCGGGATCGCGGGAACCTGGATTACGTCGTGGCGGAGGCGGAGCTGCTCGTGGCCCTCGACCGGCCCGGCGAGGCGCTCGAACTCGTCGACGAACACATCGAGGATGCCGCGGACGACGCGACGCTGCACGCGCTGGCGGGGCGGATCGCGGTGTTGACCGGTGACGCCGCGACGGCGCTGCGCCGGTATCGCAGCGCGGCGGCGCTGGTGCCGGAGAGTCGTGTGCTTCGGGAGGCGTACGGTGTGCTGCTCGCGCGGACCGGGCGGTGGGAAGAAGCGATCGGCGCGCTGGAACCGCTTTGGGAGAGGGCGGATGGGCGCCCGCGCGTCGGTGCCGATGATGCGGCAGGCACCGGCGGTGGTGTGCGGCCGTCCGTGCAGCGTCTGCTGGCGAACTGTTACCTTCAGGTGGATCGTCCGGGCGCGGCGAAGGCGCTGCTGGGCGCGTACGCGGCAGCGCACCCGGACGACGCTGAGGCGCAGGTGCTTATGGCCAAGGCGTCGATCGCGACGCGCGACTGGCTCGGGGCGCTGCGTTGCATCGACACGGCGCTGGGTCAGCGTGTCGTGCGGGCGGGCTTGAACGTGAGCGAGCTGCGGTTGCTTCGGGCGGTTGCGCAATGGCAACACGATGACGTTGTCGGCGCCAAGGACACGGTGTACGCCGTGCTCGAGGCGAATCCGCGAGATATTGACGCGTACTGCCTGCTTGGTGAGCTGTTGAGCGCCGGCGGGGATGACGCGGACGCCCGGACGTGTTTCGAGCGGGCGCTTTGGTTGGATCCGGGCAGCGCGTGGGCGGCGGCCGGCATGCGTGCGTTGGAGGCCGGTGTGTCCGGCGCCGGCTGACCGGACATGGTGGGATGCGATCCGGCGGCGCGCGTCTGGGGCGTTCGCCGACGGCATGGGGTGGTAGCAGCGCATAACAGCATGCCGGACCAGGGGTGCGGCGGCGGTTGTGGCGGTGACACCATGGGCTTGGACCGCGTGTGATGCGGTTCACGGCGGGCTGGGATGCATCGATCCAGGGGTCTCTGACGTGAGTACGAGCGTAGCGCAACGGGCGGGTGTGCAGGTTCTTCACGTGACTGGCGACCTGGCCGGGCGGAACGTCGGGCAATTCCAGCGGGCGGTCGAAGCGCCTCTGTCCCGGAGCGAGCGTGAGTTTGTTGTGGACCTGAGTGATTCCACGGCCGTGGACAGCGCCGGGCTCGAGGCGCTCAC
>JBHHVO010000177.1:0-7038 GCA_046754365.1 Phycisphaerae bacterium
CGGTACAAGGTCACTGTCCGCGCTGAGTTCCCCGTGGGCGCGTGTTCGGCGCGGGGTGGGGCGTTATTCGGCGGCGCCGTGATCGTCAACGGCCAGGCGGCCCGTCCGTCGACCGCCGTGGACATCCTCAAGTCCATCATGTCACGCGACAGCACAGGTGTGTCGATCGGCACCACCAGCATCGGGGCGGGCCGGCCGGGCGGCTTCTGGCCGTTCAACGTGCTCTTCGGCCGGACGGGCGCAGGCGTCACGACCGCGGATGCACCCTCGAAACCCGACGCATCTCACGCCGGTGCCGCACCCGAACAGTCCGGTCCATAGGGGAATCCCCATCTCCAGAACCTGCATGTCTCGATGGGTTCATGAATGCCCCATCGTTGCGCAGCAAGGTTGAGGGACGGAAGTCCGGTTCGATGGCTCGGCCCGTCCGTCTGCCATCCTTCGGATCGTGTGTCGCGGCGGACGTCAGGCGCGGCGTCATTACGCCGACACGCATCATCTCAACACAAACGCTTCGGCTCACACTGCTCCGTATTTTGGCCCCGAGCGCGCTATGTGCGCATTCATTATGTGTCGGAGTAGTAACGCGAAACACAAAGGACGGGCCCCAGCGCTGGCCCTCATGGCGTGGACCACTATATTGCCGGGGTGGAAACTGTTTACGCAAACTGGTACGAGCGGCCGCACCTGTATGACATCGCGTTCGGATGGAACCCGTCCAACGAGGTGGATTTCGTCGAGGAAGCGTTCAAGCGTTTCGCGGACAACCCGGTGGAGCGGATCTACGAGCCGTTCTGCGGCACCGGGCGCATCGCCATCGCGCTGGCCCGGCGCGGGTACCACGTCATCGGAGCCGATATGGTTCCGGCCGCAGTCGCGTACGCCCGCGATCGGGCGCGGGCGGCCGGCGTCGAGGTCGAGCTGACCGTCGGCGATGCCCGCGTCTTCAGGCCGGCTGAGCCGGTCGACGCGATCGTCGCCCTGATCGACAGCTTCCGTTTGCTGGCCACCGCAGAGGCGGCCGCATCGGCCGCTCGTGAATTCGCCGCCGCGCTCCGATCCGGTGGTGTGCTGGTGATCGGGATCGACATCGGGCTCAAGCGACCGTTGGAGGCACAGGAACAGCGCTGGACGATGGAACGTGACGGAATGACGATTGGAACGCTGGTTTCTTGTCCGGGCATACCGGGCAAGACGCCCGGCACGGCGATTGTGCGGTCCGTACTGCAGGTCACCGAGGCCACCGGGCACGCGTACAAGCTCGTTACCGACGACGAGATGCGCGATTACACGCCGGCGTCGTTCCGCGCTCTTTTCGAATCAGACGGTGCGTTCGCATTGCAGTTTGTCACGACCCGCAAGTACGATCCCGACCATCCGATCGAGCTCACGCGGGACTACAGCGGCGACATCGTCGCCGTGTTTCGCAAAACCAAGTAGGGAACGTCGCTCGGTGAGCGCCGGGCGCCGGTGCCCGATCCTCGTGGGGCAGGTGGTTCACCCGCGTTCACGATCCCCACGATCGCCGCCCGTCACAGGTCCCGGAGGCGCAGCTCCTTGTCGCGGGTCTGGAGGGCCTCGATGAGCGTGTCGAGTTCGCCCTGCAGGACCTTGTCGAGCGCGTAGAGGTCGATGTTGATGCGGTGGTCGCTGACGCGGTTCTGGGGGAAGTTGTACGTGCGGATGCGCTGCGATCGGTCGCCGCTGCCGATCATGGTCTTGCGTGCCGAATCGCGCTGCGCCGCATCGTGTTGTTGCTGGTGGTCGTAGAGCCTGGTGAGCATGATCCGCCGCGCCTTCGCGCGGTTCTTGTGCTGGCTTTTCTCGTCGCGCATGGAAACCGTAATGCCGGTCGCCTTGTGCATGAGCTTGATCGCCGACGACACCTTGTTGACGTTCTGACCGCCGGGTCCGCCGGCCCGAGAGACATACTCCTCCACGTCCGTGTCCCAGTTCACGTCGATGTTGATCTCGTCCGGTTCAGGCAGGACCGCGACGGTCGCGGCGGACGTGTGGATCCGCCCCTGAGACTCCGTCTCCGGCACGCGCTGGACGCGGTGTCCGCCGCCCTCGTAGCCCAGCAGGCGGTACACCTCGGGGCCCTTGATGTTCAGGACGATCTCCTTGAGACCGCCGAGCTCCGCGCCGCTCTGATCCAACACCTCGATCTTGAGCCCCTTGCGTTCGCAAAACCGCGTGTACATGCCGTAGAGGTCGCGCGCGAAGAGCGCGGCCTCCTGACCGCCCGTGCCCGCGCGGATCTCCATGATGATCGAGTCGATACCGGCGTCGGCGTCGCTGACGATGAGCGTCTTGAGCGTGTCGAGTAGCTCGTCATGCCGCGCCTGGAGGTCGTCCAACTCCGCGGACGCGAGCGCCCGAAGCTCGGCGTCCTGGTCGCGGTCTTCGATGATGGACCGCGTGTCGCCAAGCTCCGCCCGGACCTTGCAGAACGCCGCAAACGGCTCGACGAGTCGGCGTAGCCGGCCCACTTCCTTCGCGATCACGACGCTCTGTGACGGGTCGGACGCGACGGTGGGGTCGCTGAGCCGCTCATGCAGCGCCGCGGACCGGTCCGACAGCTCCTGCAGCCGCGCGATGAGGCGCCTGTCGACTTCGGATTCATTCGTCATGGCGATGCACGCAAAAAACCACGCGCGCGGCCGGAGGTCGGCCGACGCGCGTGGTTTGCCGGTTATCGGTCGGGGCAGCTAGAGCCGTGTCCGTCGCCGCGCCTTGGCGCGGGACGCCTCCATGCGCTGCTTCGTCGTGGCGAAGTAGTCGCCACCGTATTTCTTCGTGAACCGGTCCACGCGACCCATGCTATCGACGATCTTCTCAGACCCCGTGTAGAACGGGTGGCACGCGGAGCAGATCTCGATCTTGATCTCCGGGATCGTGCTCCGCGTTTTCCACGTGTGGCCGCAGCCGCACGTCACCGTGCAGTCCATGTACTTGGGGTGAATGCCTGCCTTCATTGCTGATCCTGCCTCGGGTTCCGTCGATCGCCACACGCGCCGACTACTTGAGTATACACCCGATCCGGTCCATGGCAACGCCGCGGTTCGGCGGCGGCGAGCGCGATGGCACGGCGCCCGACCTGAGAGGCCCCTGCGGCCCCGGTACGCCGGCGCCGGTCCCTGGGCCGGACCACGCAGGGTGGTCGGGCCCGCGAACGCGTTCATGCTGAGGACCGCGCGGGCTGCCCGATGCTTCAGCGGCGGCCGCGGGGACCGGCGTTGGGGTGATCCTCGCGGCGGGCTGGTGCTGCAGGGCACGTGATTCGATGGCTGATCCGAGCCACCACCGCAGCGGCGCGAACCCGGAAAACTCACGCCGGCCGCCGAGAAGTCGCGGCGAGACGGACGCGGTTCGGTTCAGCCCGACCCGTCGCGTGACATCGGGCCGCGCGCTAGATCTTGCCGTGAACGATGCCGAGGATCGTCCGTTCCGCGTCGATCGCCTGCCGTTCGAGGGCGTCGGCGCGGGCGCGGATGTCGTCCAGGAACGCGGTGTCGTTAACGCCGCTTGCGTTGATCTTGACGTTGAGGTGCGCGCCGATGACGGCCGATCGCGCCGCGAGCGCACCGACGCCCGCGTCGGAGACGCTGTTGGGGTTTCCGGTTTCGGCCATCGCCTTGATCACGTCCATGGATTCGCACGCGACCTGCATGACCCGGAACGGGATTTCGATCGCGCGCTTCGTCGCGGCCTGGACGGCGCGGTCCTTGGTCTCGCGTTCCGCGTCGGTGCCGGCGGGCAGTCCGAACGCGGCCATGATCGCGTTGAACGCGTCGGTGTCGTCATCAATGAGCTTCAGTAGTTCGTCGTGGCAGCGTTTGCCCTTTTCCGCCCAATCCGAGAACACCTCCCAACGGTCGTCCCATCCCCGCTTATGCGAAGACAGGTTCGCGACCATGGTCGCGAGGGCGGCGCCCATGGCCCCCATCGTCGCCGAGATGGAGCCGCCGCCCGGCGCCGGTGATTCAGACGCGGTTTCGTGAACGAAGTCCGTGATGGTCATGCCGACGAGGCGTTTCGTGTGTTGTTCGCGAGCGGCGATCGCGTATTCGATGATCTTTTCGTCGGGTTTGAACGGATAGAGGTCGTCGAGCCCGAGGGACTTGACCGCGATCTTGACGATCTCGCGGTCGGACACGCCGACCGAACGCTGCTGCTTCTTGAGAAAGTACCGCCCCGCGTCAAGCATCGCACCAAGCGGCATGAGCCCGACAAGCTCGGAACCCGTAACACGAACGCCCCGCGCGTCGGCGCACCGGCAAACCTCGTCGAATGCGACATGAACCGGCGTAATGCTGAGATTCGTCAGGTTGAGCGACACCTGCGCGATGCCGTACTCCTCGATGAACCAGCCGATGCCCTTGACGCATTTCAGGCTGCCGGGAATCCATACCTCCCGGCCCTGCTCATCCGTGACGACCGGCCCGGTGAGGGGATGGCCGTCGCGCTTCTTGCGGCCCTTCTCGCGGACGTCGAACGCGATCGCGTTCGCGCGACGCGTCGAGGTCGTGTTGAGGTTGACGTTGTACGCGACGAGGAAATCCCTGGCGCCGACGGCCGTGGCGCCCGACCGCGGGTTGAACGTGGCGGGGCCGAAGTCGGGTTCGCCGTCGGGGGACGAGAGCTTGTCGCTAAGGCCTTCGTACTCGCCGGCGCGGACGTCGGCGAGGTTGCGCCGGTGTTGCTTCAGCGCGGCGTGCTCGTAGCAGTAGACCGTCAGACCGGCCTCGGCGCCAAGGCGCTCCGCGAGCGTGTGGGCGTACGCGACGGTCTGCTGCATCGTGACGCCCGCGACCGGGACGAGGGGGCAAACGTCCATCGCGCCGAAACGCGGATGGGCGCCGTGGTGTTTCGCCATGTCGATCACGTCGGCGGCGACCCGACCGGCGGCCACGGCCGCGTTGATGACGGCACCGGGCGCGCCGACGAACGTAACGACGGTGCGGTTCGTCGCCGCTCCGGGGTCGACGTCGAGCAGCGTCACGCCGTCCACGGCCTCGATCGCGTCGGTGATCCGCTTGATCGCGCCGTGATCCCGCCCCTCGCTGAAGTTGGGCACACACTCGATGAGCTCGTTGGTCATGTCGTGATCGTTCCTCGATCGCGCCGGCTCGATGCCGACGCCATGCTTGCGCCCGCGGCGCGGTACCCGCGCCCGTCGCGCGGGCCGGTTACGGCGCCATGCAGAACCCGTGAACGGCGCGGTCGACGATGTCCGCGGCGGCGCGGAACTCGCGTTTGGGCAGCGACTCGTTGGGCTTGTGGGCGACCTCGATCGTGCCCGGTCCGCACAGCGCGCAGTCGATGTCCAGGGCCTGCAACGGTCCGGCGTCGCTCGCGTAGGATACGCCGAAGCTTTGGGTCTGTGCAACGATGGCGCACAGGGTTCGATGGATCGGCGTGGTTTCATCGGTCAACAGCGGCGGGCTGTCGTTGACGAGTTCGACCGCGACTTCGCCGACGTCACGGACGGCGTGCACGGCGTCCTCGATGCGCGCAAACAGCGGGCCCGATGCCATGCCGGGCATCGCTCGAACGCCCACGTCGATGACACACCGGTCGGGAATGATGTTGATCGCGGTGCCGCCCCGAACGCGCGCGACGCAAAGCGCCGGAAACGGCGTCTCCGGAAACAGCGCCGCGTGCGGACCGCCTTCGCCCTCGAGCGCCCCGCGCAGCCGCGCCAGCGCGGCAATCACGCGCGCGGCGGGCTCGACCGCGCTGCGTCCCTGGCTCGGATACCCGCTGTGCGCGGCGCGGCCCGAGAGCGTGATGCGCACCGTCATGTGCCCCTTGTGCATCCGGACCACACGCAACGACGTAGGCTCGCCGATGAGGGCGCTTTTCGGCAGCGGAAACCGCCGATCCCACGTCGCGGCCAGGTGCTGCGCCCCGAGCGTACCGAGCTCCTCATCGCACGTGAGGATCAAAACGAGCGGGTGCACGAGGCCGCGCGCAGCGGCCGTACGGGCGGCGTTGACGGCGATCGCGACGAAACCCTTCATGTCGCACGCGCCGCGCGCGACGTACGCGTCTCCACAGTCGGTGAGCGTGAAGGGATCACTCTTCCACGCGGGCTCGTCGGCCGGCACGACATCCATGTGGCCCGACAGAATGAGACCCGCCCGGTCGGCGGCGCCGGGGCCGACGCGCACGACGAGATTCACCTTGCCGGGCCCGGGACCGTCGCAACGGCATGTCTCGACGCCGGGAAGGTCGAGGTAGTCGCAAACGAAATCCACCATCGGCACGTTGCTGCGGTCGCTGACGGTGTCGAACGCGACGAGCCGGGCGAGCAAGTCTTCGTTGGAAAGATCGAGCGGCATATGTCCCCTATCGTAACGCGCGCGGCGCGTTCGGGACAGCGGCGCCGGTGGTGCGTCGCGTCTCGGTCGATGGTGCGGTTCGGATGATGTATCGATGCGCGCGCGCGACCGGGCGTTGGGCACACGCCGCGCCGCGGGCGATGCGTTCGCGTCGGCGCCGCGGCATGGTCGCGCGGTATCGCCCCCGACGTCTTGGTATCCCGATCCGCATCCTGGTATCCTCATACGCGAGCCCGTGCGGTGGTGCCGGTACCCGGTGTCGGCGTGGCGGTGCCGTGGACATCGCGGGCGCGACTTTCGGCGGCGCGGGCGTGCCGCAGGCATGCCCCCGTACGGGCGGCCATGTGGGGTTCGCCATGGGCGAGTTCATCAGCGACGTCATCACACCGAAGATCGGCGACGGCGCGCTCGCGGGGATGGGACGCGGTGAGCCCGGCGTGCCCGACGCATTCGTGTGGCGGTCGGATACATTCGATATCGTAGAACACATCGCGGCGTGGAAGGAATCATCGCGCGAAGGCGCCCACGCGCAAGGGGAGGCCTACCTTCGACGCCACTACCACCGGTTCCGCATGCACGACGGCAGCGTTTGGACCGTGTACTTCCTGCGCCGGACGCCCGCGTCCGGAAACCCCAAGTCGCGGTGGTTCCTGTACACCATCGACCGAGATGACGCCCGCGCGCCATCGGC